>NZ_JBYCKI010000133.1:0-3609 GCF_057473305.1 Thiomonas sp. TH-17 | reverse complement strand
CCCGATCCCATGCCCGACCGGCAGGGGCAGACCTTGCACACCCTCAAAGGCAAACCCGCCGCGCTGGTCACGCGCCTGCAAGGTCGCAGCCAGTTGCTGCCCGAGCCCGTGCATTGCGCGCAAGTGGGGCACTGGCTGGCGCACATGCATCTGGCCGCACGCGACTACGCGGGCACGCAACCCAATCTGCGCGGGCTCGCCTGGCAGACTCGCACCATCCCCGACATCCTGCCCTATCTCACCACCGATCAGCACGCCCTCATCAGCACTGAGCTTGCGCACCAGACCGACGTCGCCGCATCGCCCGCCTATGCCGCACTGCCGCGCAGCGCGGTTCACGCCGATCTGTTCCGCGACAACGTGCTGTTCGAGGGAGACACGCTCTCCGGAGTGTTCGATTTTTACTTCGCCGGGGTCGATACCTGGCTGTTCGATCTGGCCGTGGCGCTCAACGACTGGTGCATTCATCTGCAGACTGGCGAGTTTGACACGACCCGCTTTGAAGCCTTGCTGAGTGCCTACCTCGCCGTGCGCCCCATAAGCGATGCCGAACACCGCCTGCTACCCGACGCCCTGCGCGCCGCCGCACTGCGTTTCTGGACCTCGCGTCTGGCCGACTATCACCTGCCGCGCGACGCCCACCTGCTCACCCCACACGACCCCACCCACTTCGAGCGCGTGCTGCGCCAGCGCATCGCGTCCGCCTGAACCCGGGCCCTCGCCTGCCGATACCATGTCGGCTCCCTTCTTGGGCTCCTTTCTTGGTCTTTCTTCTTCTTCACCCTTTCATCGTCTTTCGCCATGCAACTGCGTACCGTCTCTGCCCGCGAGGGCCTGCTCTGGGTGCAAAGCGGCTTTCGCCGTCTGGCGCTGCAACCCTGGGCGGCGCTGTTGATGATCGTGGCCTATATCGTCGTCACCGGATTCGTCTCGGCGCTGCCCATCGTCGGTCTGGTGTTTCCGCTGTTCGTGGTGCAGTTCGGCACCCTGGGCTTCATGCAAGCCAGCCGCCAGGTCGCGCAAAAGCAGCCGCTTTGGCCCACGGTGCTGCTCACCGGTTTTCGCAGCGGCCCGCAGGCGATGCGCAGCATGGTGATTCTGGGCGTGCTCTACACCCTCGCCGTCATTCTGGTGCTCGGAGTCGGCAGCCTGTTCGACGGCGGCGCCATGCTGCGCCTGCTGCTGCTCGGCGACAAACCGCCGGCCAGCGCCATCGCCGATGGCAGCCTGCGCCTGGGCGCCATTGCCGCCACTCTGGCGTATATCCCCGTCTCGCTCGCCTTCTGGCTCGCCCCGCCGCTGGTGGCCTGGCACGCCATGCCGCCGGTCAAGGCGCTGTTTTTCAGCTTTGTACTGTGCGTGCGCAACATCAAGGCGTTTGCGCTCTATGCGGTGCAATGGTTGCTGCTCTTTCTTAGCCTGCCCACGCTCATCATGCTCGTCGCCAGCCTGCTCGGCGCCAGTGAAACCTTGGCAGCCATGCTCAGCATGCCCGTGGCCATCGCCATTTTTCTGGCCTACATCTTGTCGTTCTATTCCAGCTATGAATCGCTGGTCGGCGAAACCCAGGCCAGCACAATTCCGCAGTAATGTCTGGTGACAACTGCGCGCCTGACTGCAGGGCGTTTTGCACTATTTTTGTCTCTCATGCACTCACGCACATGGAGACACTATGGGGCAAATGGAAAACCCGCTGCAATGGGCAAGCATCACGCCGGAGCAGAACAGCAACAAACCAGTAGACGCCCTGCCCGTTGAGCGCGTCCCCGCAAGCCAGCTGCCTTACGCCAACTTTCTGCGCCACTACGTTCGCGCCAACCGGCCCGTCCTGATCGAAGGCGCCGTAACCCATTGGGCTGCGCTCAAAACTTGGACCCCCGAGTATTTCAAAACCCACTATGGCGACCACGAGGTCGCCATTTCCTATTCCAAAACCATGCGCATGGCCGATTTCGTCGATGCCGTGCTCGCCTCCACGCCCAACAACCCCGGTCCCTATATGTACCGGCTGTTTCTGCACGAACAACTGCCCGAGTTATTGCCTGACCTGATTCCGCAAAACCTCTACGGCTATCCGCGCCGTCATGTCAGCCCCCTGATGCCCGAGCGATGGAGGCGTCCCGACGGCTTTCTCAAACTTCTCATGGGCGGCCCGGGAAGCAAATTTCCCATCATGCATTTCGACGCCGAAAACGCCCACGCCCAGATCACCGAAATCTACGGCGACAAGGAATTCGTGCTGTTCTCGCCCGAAGACACCCCCTATATGTATCCAAGCCCGGTGCGACCCAACCTCTCCCTGGTCGATCAACCCTACCCGCCCAACCTGGAGAAATTCCCCCTGCTGTCCGAGGCCCGCCCCTGGCGCACCGTGCTGCATCCCGGCGACATGATCTTCGTGCCCTCCGGCTGGTGGCACACCGCACGCCCACTCACCCCCTCCATCTCCGTGTGCACCGCCATCCTCGATGAATCCAACTGGAATGGCTTCTGCCGGGAAATCACCGCATCTGCGGCACAGACACCCGCCCGACGCGCCCTCAAACGGGGCTATCTCGGCCTGCTGGGCAACGCTCTCAAAGCGATGGAATCCCTACAGGAACACACGCCCGCACTCGCCAAAGCCCTTGCGTTCCCCCAAAAACTCGCCCCCGCCACCGCACAGAACACTCCAGAGCCCTCCGCAAATCGGCTGAAAATTCGGATTCCGACCGACTGAAACAAAAAATCCCAATTTAAATCATTGACTTGAGATTTTTTCTTGGGGGCGCTCAAAAATGCAGATCACGGCGCAGGCGGCATAGCGGCTTTCTGGCGTGAATGGAATGCACCGGACGGAGCCCGATTTGTATCTCCGCGTGCGTGGGGGTTCGGCGCTCTGGATGTGCCGCTTCATGCAGTCGGGCAAGGCCCACGAGGTGAGCTTGGGGCCATTCATCAGCTTCAGCTTGACGCTGGCTGCTGCGGTGGCACAATCGGCCCGCCGAACCTGCGCCCTCGCCTGCGGTTGCACCGACATTCAGGGAAGTGGCCGAGCGGCTGTGGGAATCCATGAAACCCGGCTGGAAGAACCCCAAGCATGCCGATCAGTGGATCAACACTTTGCGCGCCTATGCGTTTCCGGTGTTCGGCAACAAGCCCGTGGCCGAAGTCACAACAGACAATGTGCTGGCTACGCTAGAACCGATCTGGCAAGCCAAGCATGAAACGGCAACACGGGTGCGCCAGCGTATCGAGGCGGTGCTATCGGCGGCCAAGGCGCGGGGGCGGCGCACGGGCGAGAACCCGGCAGCCTGGCGCGAGCACCTGGACGCCCTGCTGCCCACGATCAGCAAAAAGCGGCGGGTGGAGCATCATGCGGCAATGGCCTTTGCCGATGTGCCCACATTCATGGCCGAGTTGCGTCAGCGCTCGAACATAAGCGCATGGGCGCTGCAGTTCACCATCCTGACGCCTGTCGCACGAGTGAAGTGATTAGGGCACGGTGGACGGAGTTTGACCTGTCTGCGGGCCTGTGGGTCGTGCCCGCTGAGAGGATGGAACTGCTGCGCGGCATGCGACCCGGCTTGACCGTGCACGGCTTCCGGTCGAGCTTCCGGGACTGGGCTG
>NZ_JBYCKI010000132.1:0-17914 GCF_057473305.1 Thiomonas sp. TH-17 | reverse complement strand
GGCTCCGGCTCCGGCTCCGGCTCCGGCTCCGGCTCCGGCTCCGGCTCCGGCTCCGGCTCCGGCTCCGGCTCCGGCTCCGGCTCCGGCTCCGGCTGCGGTTGCGACTGCGGCCCCCTCCGCAGGCGCGGCGGTGGCCATGCCGGCTGCGGCGAAGATCATGGCCGAGCAGGGCGTGAATCCGTCAGACGTGGCGGGCACCGGGCGCGGCGGCCGCATCACCAAGGTCGATGCCTTGCAGGCCGCGGCAGCGCCCAAGGCTCAGGCAACACAGACCAGCGCTACCGCAGCCAAACCAGCGGCCAAGTCCGCAGCGGCGTCGCAAATGCCCTCACTCACCATTCCCGCGTTGCAGCCAGTGGAGGCCGACCTCGATCTCGCCGCCTACACCGACCGGCCCGAACAGCGCGTGCCGATGAGCCGCCTGCGCGCGCGCATCGCCGAGCGGTTGCTGCAGTCGCAGGCGACCAATGCCATCCTCACCACCTTCAATGAAGTGAACATGAAGCCGGTGATCGACATGCGCAATCTCTACAAAGACAAGTTCGAGAAGCAGCACGGCGTGAAGCTGGGTTTCATGAGCTTTTTCGTGCGCGCCGCGGTGCATGCGCTGCGCAAGTTCCCGCTGCTCAACGCCTCGATCGACGGCAATGACGTGGTGTATCACGGCTACTTCGACATCGGCATTGCAGTGGGCAGTCCGCGCGGGCTGGTGGTGCCCATTCTGCGCAATGTCGATCAGATGAGTTTTGCCGACATCGAAAAAGCCATCGCCGATTTTGGCGCCAAGGCGCGCGATGGCAAGCTGACCATCGAGGAACTCACCGGCGGCACCTTCTCCATCAGCAACGGAGGGGTGTTCGGCTCGATGCTGTCCACGCCCATCATCAACCCGCCGCAGTCGGCCATTCTGGGCATTCATGCCACCAAAGACCGGCCCGTGGTCGAAGATGGCCAGATCGTGATTCGCCCGATGAACTACCTGGCGATGAGCTACGACCACCGCCTGATCGACGGCCGCGAAGCGGTGCTCGGCCTGGTGGCGATGAAAGAGGCGCTCGAAGACCCGGCGCGTCTGCTGCTCGATCTTTGAGTCGGGCGCCAAGCCAAGGCTTCATCTGCTTATTCGCCTCGACGCGCCGCGTGCGCGCAACCAGGAATCCATCATGTCTTCGGAATTTGATCTCATCGTCATCGGCGCTGGCCCTGGCGGCTATATCGCCGCCATCCGCGCCGCTCAACTGGGCCTGAACGTGGCCTGCATCGACGCCTGGCGCAATGCCCAGGGCGGCCCGGCGCCTGGCGGCACCTGCACCAATATCGGCTGCATTCCCTCCAAGGCGCTGTTGCAGTCGAGCGAGCATTTCGAGCAGGCCGGGCACGATTTCGCCGCGCATGGCATTGGCGTAAGCGGCCTGTCCATCGACGTGCCCGTCATGCAGCAGCGCAAGGCCCAAGTGGTCAAGCAGAACAACGAAGGCATCCTCTATCTGTTCAAGAAAAACAAGGTCACGTTTTTCCACGGCACCGCCGCGTTCAAAGGCGGCAACGCCGACACCGGGTGGCAGGTTGCCGTGACTGGCAAGGACGCCGAGCAGGCGCTGTCGGCGAAGCAGATCATCGTGGCGACCGGCTCTGTGCCGCGCAGCCTGCCCGGTCTGGACTTCGACGAGCAGCGCGTGCTGTCGAACGACGGTGCGTTGGCCATCGACGCCGTGCCCAAGACGCTGGGCGTGATCGGCGCCGGGGTGATCGGACTGGAGATGGGCAGCGTGTGGCGCCGCCTTGGTGCGCAAGTCACCCTGCTCGAAGCCATGCCCGACTTTCTCGCCGCCGCCGATGCGCAGGTGGCCAAAGAGGCGCTCAAACAGTTCACCAAACAGGGGCTGGCGATCCATCTTGGCGCGAAGATCACGGCGACCAAGGTGCTGAAAAACGGGGTGACCGTCGATTGGACCAACGTCAAGGGCGAAGCGCAGACGCTCAAGGTCGAGCGGCTCATCGTCTCCGTCGGCCGCAAGCCGAATACCGATCATCTCGGCGCCGAGGCTGTGGGGCTGAAACTCGATGAGCGCGGCTTCATTCAGGTGGACGCCGACTGCCGCACCAACCTGCCGGGCATCTGGGCGGTGGGCGACGTGGTGCGTGGCCCCATGCTGGCGCACAAGGCCGAGGAAGAAGGCGTGGCCGTGGCCGAGCGCATCGCCGGGCAGAAGCCGCACGTCGATTTCAACACCGTGCCCTGGGTCATCTACACCGCGCCCGAAATCGCCTGGGTCGGGCAGACCGAGCAGCAACTCAAGGCCGCAGGCCGCGCTTACAAGGCGGGAAGTTTTCCCTTCATGGCCAATGGCCGCGCCCGTGCGCTGGGTGACACCACGGGCTTCGTCAAAATGCTGGCCGATGCGCAGACCGATGAAATTCTCGGCGTGCACATCATCGGCCCGATGGCCTCGGAGCTGATCGCCGAGGCTGCCGTGGCGATGGAATTCAAGGCCGCCAGCGAAGACATCGCCCGCATCTGCCACGCGCACCCCACGCTGTCGGAGAGCCTGAAGGAAGCGGCGCTGGGCGTTGCCGGGCGCACGCTGAACTTCTGAACGGCGGCGCATGAACGTCACCGAGTATTTTGAGCAATCCCTGAGCGAGAGGGGCTTTACCGCAGACGCTGAGCAGCTCGCGGGCGTGGCCCGTCTGCAGCAGTGTTACGACGAATGGGTCGAGTACAAGTCGCGCCGATCGAGTGCCATCCGCCGTGCCCTGGTGCATCCCGAACTGCCACGCGGGGTTTACCTCTACGGCGGCGTGGGGCGGGGCAAGTCGATGCTGATGGATGCGTTTTTTGTCACCGTGCCGCTGCTGCGCAAAACGCGGCTGCACTTCCATGAGTTCATGCACGAGGTGCAGCGCGAAATGGCCGCCTTGCAGGGTACCGTCGATCCGCTGACCGAGCTTTCCAAACGCATTGCGCGGCGCTTCAGGCTGATCTGCTTCGACGAGTTTCACATCAGCGATGTGACCGACGCCATGATCCTGCACCGCCTGCTCGATGGCTTGTTCGATCATGGCGTGCAAATGGTTGCCACCTCCAACTTTCATCCTGACGATCTTTACCCTGACGGTCTGCACCGCGACCGCATTCTGCCCGCCATCGAACTCATCAAACAGAAAATGGACGTGGTCAAGATCGATGCCGGCGTGGACTATCGCCACAAAGCCCTGCGCGAACTCAACCTCTACATCACCCCGCTGGGAGATGAGGCGCAAGCCCGCATGGAACAGGCCTTCGAGCGCATGGCTTCGAGCACCGAAGAAGACCCGGTGCTGACCATCGAAGGCCGCGAGGTGCAGGCGCTGCAACGCGCCGGCGGCGTGGTGTGGTTCAGCTTTCACGAACTCTGCGAAACCGCGCGTTCGCAAAACGACTACCTCGAACTCGCCAGCCGCTTTCACACCGTGCTGCTGTCCGACGTGCCGCTGATGACCGAAGACATGGCCAGCGCCGCGCGTCGCTTCACCCTGCTGGTGGACGTGCTGTACGACCGCCGCATCAAACTGATTCTGTCTGCCACCGTGCCGCCCGAGCAGCTCTATGTGCATGGGCCGCTCGACTATGAATTCACCCGCACCGTCTCCCGCCTGAACGAAATGCAGAGCGCCGAATATTTGCGCGAGGGGCGGCGCCAGGGCGAGGCCACGTTGGTATGAGCGTCTTCCGAAAAGTTTTTCCAATCGGGTGTGTGCTGATAGCTTGCCTGGGTTCGAGCGCAGCCCTGGCGGCGACGGTGCAGCCCACCTCGGCACAAGACGCTGCGCAACAAGCCGCCTTGCAGCAGCAGCGCGCGCAGGTGCAGGCTGAATACGCGGCGCAGCGCGGCGCCTGTCTGCGGCGCTTTTTTGTCAACGACTGCCTCGACGCGGCACGCGAGAAGGAGCGTGCCGCACTGACCCCTATCGACACCGATCTGCAGGCCATTGCATTGCGCGGCCGCATGCGTGCTGCCGAAGACGAACTCCGCCGGGTGCAGGCGAATAGGGCCGGCTCACAGCGCGGGCAGCCCGACCGCGAGCAAGCCGAGCAGCAGAGCGCGGCACGCGAAGCCGACCTTGCACAGCGACAGCAGCAGGCCGCCCAACAAGCGGCCCAAAACACAGCACATTCCGCAGCACAGGCCGCAGCACAGGCCGCAGCAGTGCCGCCGAATGCTCCTGCCGCCGCTGCGCCTGTGCCAACGCCTACGGAGCGCTTGTTTCCGTCCCCAGCGCCGCAAACCCAGATCAGCCCGGCGCAGCGCGCGGCGGAGGTCAAGCAGGCGGAGGCCGACTTCGCCGCCAAGCAAAAGGCCTACGCCGAGAAGCAGGCCGAGCAGGCGCGCCAGAATGCCGCGAAACCGTCGGCAGCCCCGTTGCCGGTGCCGTCACCCAGTGCGCCGCTGCGCTAGCAGCCTGTCGGGCTACCATGCCCGCCTGTTCATTCGGGCTTTTGCGCATGTTGATTGAATCTCCCCTTATCGCGGCGTTCACCCACCCATCCCCAGAGCAACTGCGCCTGCAGATCGGCATTCTGCTGGGCGTTGTGGCGCTGGGTGTGCTGCTGGGTACGGCGCTTGAAAAGCAGGTGCGCAAGCTGCCCAACTGGAAGACGGCGTTTCACGCGACCTGGCGCTACGGCCTGGGATTTCCTGCGGTGGCCTTGCTGGCGCTGGTTCTGGTGCGGCACGGCTCGCATCTGCTGCTCAAACTGCCGCTGCTCAAAGTGGCGCTGCCGGTGTTGGCGGTGCTGCTGCTGGTGCGTCTGGCCGGTTCCGTCGCAAGGCAACGGTTTTCCAAGGATGGCGGCGTGCGCTATCTGGTGCGGGTGGTCAGTATCGGCCTGTGGGTGACGCTGGCCCTGCATCTGGCAGGTGTGCTGCCAGAAATTCACGAAGCGCTCGATGCGCTGTCGATCACCCTGGGCAGTCAGCGCCTTTCCGGCTGGACCTTGCTCAAGGGCGCGGCGTCCATCGCCGTCACGCTGCTGCTGGCGCTGTGGGTCTCGTCGTTGCTGGAAGCTCGTCTGATGCGCTCGCCGCTGGACGCCAGCCTGCGTCTGGTTTTCACCCGGCTGCTGCGTTCGGTGGTGCTGCTGGTGGCCATCCTCACCGCCTTGCAGATGGTGGGCATCGATCTCACCGTGCTCAGCGTGTTCGGCGGCGCTTTGGGCGTCGGCCTCGGTTTGGGTTTGCAGAAAATCGCGGCCAACTACGTTTCGGGCTTTGTCATTCTGCTCGAGCGCAGTCTGCGCGTCGGTGACAACGTGCGGGTGGAGACTTTTCAGGGCCAGATCATCGACATCAAGACCCGTTACACCCTGGTGCGCAGCGCCGGGGGCACGGACTCCATCGTGCCCAACGAAATGCTGATTGCCAACCGCATCGAGAACCTCTCGTATAACGACCCCAACGTCTGGCTCTCGACCACGGTGGGCGTGTCGTACGACACCGACATTGAAAAGGCGCTGGCGCTCATCAAAGAGGCGGCGCAGTCCGTGCCGCGCGTCTTGCAGAGCCCCGGCCCGAGCGCGGTGCTCGATGCGTTTGGCGACAGCGCGATCAACATCACCGTGGGCTACTGGATTGCCGACCCGGAACACGGCACACTAGGCGTGCGCGGCCAGGTCAATCTCGCCATCTGGCATGCGCTCAAACAAAATGGGATCGAGATTCCGTTTCCGCAGCGGGTTCTGCAGTGGGCGCCAGGCAAGGAACCTGCCGCGCCCACGCCGACCTCCCCAACGCGGCAAGGCCCCAGCCGCCCGGAACCAGACGACGCCAGCGACTAAGGGCTTGTGTCGGGCCTGTGAACGCAAGGTCTGCGAAAGGCGTCTGCTGCAGCATGTTGTCGAGACAAGGAGACCGCGAGGAGACCCATATGCAAGACGCTGACCTCACCCCCAATCGCGCCAACCACGCACCGCTCACGCCGCTGATCTTTCTGGATCATGCCGCCGACCTCTATCCGCAGCGTCTGGCCATCCTCCATGGCAGCGTGCAGCGCAACTGGGCGCAGACGCGCGAACGCTGCCGACGTCTGGCATCGGCCCTGGTGCGACGGGGCCTGCAGCGCGGGGATGTGGTGGCGGTCATGCTGCCCAATGTGCCGACCATGGTGGAAGCGCATTTCGGCGTGCCCATGGCCGGGATGGTGCTCAACACCCTCAACACCCGGCTCGACGCCGAGGCGCTGGCCTACATGCTGCTGCACGGCGGCGCCAAGGCCGTGCTGGTCGATCCCGAACTGGCGGCGGTGATGCAGCGGGCCGTGGCGCTCGCGGTGGAGCAGGGCCTGGCGCCGCCGCTGGTGATCGACGTGTCCGATCCGGAGTTCGTGCCCGGCGGCCAAGGCATCGGCGCGCTGAATTACGAGGCGCTGCTCGCCGAAGGTCTGGCGAGTGAGGCGTTGCCCGATGTGGCCGACGAGTGGGATTCGATCTCGCTGAATTACACCTCCGGCACCACCGGCAAACCCAAGGGCGTGGTGTACTCTCATCGCGGCGCGTATGTGAATGCGGTGTCCAATATTCTCGAATGGGACATGCCCAAGCACCCGGTCTATCTGTGGACCCTGCCCATGTTTCACTGCAACGGCTGGTGCTTTCCGTGGACGGTGGCCGCGCGGGCCGGGGTCAACGTCTGTCTGCGCAAGGTTGAGGCGCAGGCCATTTTCGACCGCATCCGAAGTGCGGGCGTGACGCATTACTGCGGCGCGCCCATCGTCCACAATCTGCTGGTCAATGCGCCCGCCGAGATGAAAGCCGACATTCACCACGCGGTGCGGGCCATGGTGGCCGGCGCCGCGCCACCCGCGGCACTGATCGAGGGGCTCGAAGCCATGGGCTTCGACCTGACTCACACCTACGGCCTCACCGAGGTGTATGGCCCGGCGACGGTTTGCGCCAAACAGGCGTCCTGGAATGAACTGCCGCTGCCCGAGCGCGCGCGCTTGAATGCCCGGCAGGGCGTGCGCTATCACCTGCAGAATGCCGCGACCGTGAGGAACTCGGACACCCTGGAAGAAGTGCCGCACGATGGGCAAACCCTGGGCGAAATCATGTTTCGCGGCAACATCATGATGAAAGGCTATCTGGGCAACCCCGAGGCGACCGAGCAGGCCTTTCACGGCGGTTGGTTTCACAGCGGCGACCTCGCTGTGGTCGATCCCGACGGCTACATCAAGATCAAGGATCGCAGCAAAGACGTCATTATTTCGGGCGGGGAAAATATCTCCAGCATCGAAGTCGAAGATGTGCTTTACCGTCACCCCGCTGTGCTGGTGGCTGCCGTTGTGGCTATGCCCGATCCGAAATGGGGCGAGACTCCCTGCGCGTTTGTCGAACTCAAGCAAGACCGCACGGCGACCGAAGAAGAAATCATCGCGTTCTGCAAAACCCACCTCGCGGGCTTCAAAGTGCCGCGCAAAGTGATCTTTGGCGAGGTGCCCAAAACGTCCACCGGCAAGATTCAGAAATACGCCTTGCGCGCGCAGGCGCATTCCCGCGAAGCGATTGATCTGTAGAAATCCGCTTTGAAAGCGGCCTTCCTGATTCCGCCAAAGGTAATGTGCTCTTTGCGCGGGGCTTGATTTGCGGCCGCGTCCGTCGTTACACTGCCAAAAACGAACGGTCGTTCTATTATGGGTCGGTCGGCCCGTTCAGGTCAGGGCGCTGCCTATACTGACCCCACACAACAAACCCTACTGGAGCAATTGCATGAAAGTGCTGGTCGCGGTCAAGCGCGTGGTTGATTACAACGTCAAGGTGCGGGTCAAGTCGGATGGCAGCGGCATCGATACCGCCGGTGTGAAGATGAGCATGAACCCGTTTGACGAGATCGCTGTGGAAGAAGCGGTGCGACTCAAGGAAAAGGGCGCGGCGACCGAAATCGTCGCGGTGAGTTGCGGTGTGACCGCCTGCGGCGAGACCCTGCGCACCGCCATGGCGATCGGCGCCGACCGCGGTGTGCTGGTGGAGAGCGAGGCCGAGTTGCAGCCCCTGGCCGTGGCCAAGCTGCTCAAGGCCGTGGTCGAGAAAGAGGGTACCCAGCTGGTCATTCTGGGCAAGCAGGCCATCGATGACGATTCCAACCAGACCGGGCAGATGCTGGCTGCTCTGCTGGGCTGGTCGCAGGCTACCTTTGCGTCCAAGGTCGAACTCGACGGCACGCAGGCGAAAGTCACCCGCGAGGTGGATGGCGGTCTGGAGACGATTGCAGTCAAGCTGCCCGCCGTCATCACTACCGACCTGCGGCTCAACGAGCCGCGTTATGTCACCCTGCCCAACATCATGAAGGCGAAGAAAAAGCCGCTCGACACGCTCAAGCCCGAAGATTTGGGCGTGGATGTGAGCCCGCGACTGAAAACGCTGAAGGTCGCCGAGCCGCCCAAGCGCGGCGCGGGTGTGAAGGTGCCGGATGTCGCCACGCTGGTCGCCCGTCTGAAGACCGAGGCCAAGGTCATCTGACCTGCCTTCCCTGAGCGGCTTTTCGCAAGCAACCCATTCGAGGATTTTTCCATGACCGCACTCGTCATTGCCGAACACGACAACCAGGTTCTCAAACCCTCCACCCTCAACACCATTGCCGCCGCGCTGCTGTGCGACCCGCAAGTGCATGTGCTCGTTGCCGGGCAAAACTGCGCAGCGGTTGCCCAGGCGGCCGCGCAGGCTGTCGGCGTGAGCAAGGTGCTGTGCGCCGACGCGCCGCAGCTTGCCGCGGGCCTGGCGGAAGCCGGCGCGGCGCAAGTGCTGGCTTTGGCACCGTCCTACAGCCACATCCTGACGCCGGCCACGGCCTTCGGCAAAAACATCGCCCCGCGCGTGGCGGCCCTGCTCGATGTGGCGCAGGTGTCCGACATCATTCATGTGCACAGCCCCGATACTTTCGACCGCCCCATCTACGCCGGCAACGCCATTGCCACGGTGCAGAGTGCGGACAAGATCAAGGTCATCACCGTGCGCACTACAGGCTTCGACCCGGTGGCCGCGGCGGGTGGGACGGCAGAGGTGAGCAGCATTGATGCAGTGGCCGATGCCGGGCTGTCCAGCCTGGTGGGGCGCGAAACGACCAAGAGCGAGCGGCCTGAACTCACCGCGGCGAAGATCATCGTCTCCGGCGGGCGCGGCCTGGGCAGCAAGGAAAACTTCGAGGCCGTGATGACCCCGCTGGCCGACAAACTCGGCGCCGCGATGGGCGCCAGCCGCGCTGCGGTCGATGCGGGCTATGCCCCCAACGACTGGCAGGTGGGGCAAACCGGCAAGATCGTCGCGCCGCAGCTTTATGTGGCCGTGGGCATTTCCGGCGCCATCCAGCATCTGGCCGGCATGAAAGACAGCAAGGTCATCGTCGCCATCAACAAAGACGAAGAAGCGCCGATCTTCGGCGTGGCCGATTACGGTCTGGTGGCCGACTTGTTCACCGCCGTGCCGGAAATGGTCAAGCAGCTTTGAGGTTTAAACCCAGCCCGTTCACAACGTGTTGACACCCGCCGACAGCCGCGCAGACGGCTGCACCCCCAACATCCCCAGACGGAGACTCGCATGAGCTATACCGCCCCCATCCGCGACATGATGTTCGATCTCGAACATCTCGCAGGACTGGAGTCCATTTCCAAACTGCCGGGCTTCGAGGACGCGACCCCCGACACGGCGGCAGCGGTGCTGGAGGAATGCGGCAAATTCAACCGCGATGTGATCGCCCCTCTGAACCGCGAGGGCGACCTCCATCCCAGTGCCTGGGCAGACGGCAAGGTGACGACCACCCCGGGGTTCAAGCAGGCGTTCCGGCAATTCGTCGATGGCGGCTGGCAAGGGCTGCAACATCCGGTGGAGTTTGGCGGGCAGGGTTTGCCTAAAAGCATCTCGGCGGCCTGCACCGAAATGCTCAACAGCGCCAACCTCAGTTTCGCGCTGTGCCCGCTCTTGTCAGACGGCGCCATCGAAGCCTTGCTCACTGCGGGTACCGATGCACAGAAGCAGCGCTACATCCCCAGGCTGATCTCGGGCGAGTGGACGGGCACCATGAACCTCACCGAGCCGCAGGCGGGCTCTGATCTGGCGCTGGTGCGCAGCCGCGCCGAGCCGCAGGGCGACGGGACTTATCGGCTGTTCGGTCAGAAGATTTACATCACTTATGGCGAGCACGACATGGCGGACAACATCGTTCACCTGGTGCTGGCCCGCCTGCCGGATGCGCCGGCGGGGGTCAAGGGTATTTCGCTGTTCATCGTGCCCAAGGTGCTGGAAGACGGGCGGCGCAACGACGTGTGGTGCGCCTCCATCGAACACAAGCTGGGCATCAAGGCCAGCCCGACGGCGGTGCTGATTTACGGCGACGGCAAGGGCGAGGCGGGAACAGGAGCGATTGGCGAGTTGGTGGGCGAGGCCAATCGCGGGCTGGAATACATGTTCATCATGATGAACGCCGCCCGCTACGCCGTGGGCCTGCAGGGCATTGCCGTGGCCGAGCGGGCTTATCAGCAGGCGGCGGCCTATGCAAAGGACCGGGTGCAGTCGCGCCCGGTGGACGGCAGCGCGGCGCAGTCGGTGAGCATCGTGCATCACCCCGATGTGCGCCGCATGCTCATGACCATGCGCGCGCTCACCGAAGGTTGCCGCGCACTCGCGCTGGTGGCCGCCAGTCTGCACGATGTGGGTCGCGCCCATCCCGATGCCGGGCAGCGCGCTGCGCACGAGGCGGCCTACGAGTTTCTGGTGCCGCTGGTCAAGGGCTACTCGACAGAGATGAGCATCGAGGTGGCGAGCCTGGGCGTGCAGGTGCACGGCGGCATGGGCTTCATCGAAGAAACGGGAGCGGCCCAGCATTACCGCGACGCCCGCATTCTCACCATCTACGAAGGCACCACGGCCATCCAGGCCAACGATCTGGTGGGCCGCAAGACGGTGCGCGACGGCGGCGCCCTGGCGCTGCACTTCGCCGCGCGGGTGAGCAAGGTCGAAGAGGCGCTCACGGCGACGGGCGATGCGCAAGCCGTGAGCATGGCCGGCCAGCTGCGGCAAGCCCGCGAGGCGTATGCGCAGGTGGTGGCGTTTGTTGCGGCGCACGGCAAGTCCGACCCCAATGCGGTATTTGCGGGCAGCGTGCCGTATCTGATGCTGGCGGGCAATCTGATGGCTGGATGGCAGATGGCGCAAAGCTGGCTGGCCACGCGCGATCTGCCAGCTGATGAGGCCGCCTTCGCCCGAGCCAAACGGGCTACCGCAGCGTTTTACTGCGCCCACATCCTGCCGCGTTGCGGCGGTTTGCGCGACGCGGTCTTGAGTGGCGCCGACAGCGTGATGGCCCTGCCGGTGGAGGCGTTCTGAGATGAGTCTGCCCGCCATTCTTTCCAAGCTGCGGTTGCCTGTCATCGGCTCGCCGCTGTTCATCATCTCCAATCCCAAGTTGGTGATCGCGCAATGCACGGCGGGCATTGTCGGCAGTTTTCCCGCGCTCAACGCCCGCCCGGCGTCGCAGCTCGACGAATGGCTGGCCGAAATCACCGAGGCGCTTGCCGCGTGGAACGCTGCCCACCCCGAGCAGCCCGCTGCGCCGTTCGCGGTCAACCAGATCGTTCATCGCAGCAACGAGCGCCTGGAGCAGGACATGATGCTCTGCGCCAAGTACCGCGTGCCCATTGTCATCACCTCGCTGGGCGCACGCCCCGAGGTGAATCAGGGCGTGCATGGCTGGGGCGGCATCGTGCTGCACGATGTGATCAACCAGACCTTTGCGCACAAAGCGGTGGAGAAGGGCGCAGACGGCCTCATTCTGGTGGCGGCCGGCGCCGGCGGACACGCGGGCACGCAATCGCCTTTTGCGCTGGTGCAGGAAACCCGGCGCTGGTTCGACGGGCCGGTTGTGCTTTCTGGCGCCATTGCCTGCGGTGACTCGGTGCTTGCCGCGCAGGCCATGGGGGCGGATCTGGCTTATATCGGCAGCGCTTTCATCGCCACCGACGAGGCGCGCGCCGCCGAAGGCTACAAGCAGATGATCGTGGACAGCAGCGCGCAAGACATCGTGTACTCCAGTCTGTTCACCGGCGTTCACGGCAACTACCTGCGCGGCTCGATTGCCGCCGCCGGGCTCGATCCCGACCATCTGCCCGAGGGCGATCCGAGCAAGATGGATTTCGCCGCCGCCATTGGCGGGGCCAAAGCCTGGAAAGACATCTGGGGCTGCGGCCAGGGCATAGGGGCCGTGGGCCGGGTGCAGCCCGCCGCAGATCGGGTGGCGCAACTGCAGCGGGAATACGAAGCCGCGAAAAAGAGGCTCTGCGTGAGCTGAAGCTCCGACGGCTCGCCTATAGTGGTGAAGTACCAGGCACGAATCTGGAGATACCCCATGCGTGCACATCATCATCACCCGTCGGCCCAGCATGACGCGCCGTCCCCCCCCAACGCCGAGCAACTGGCCGGGGCGCGCACGTTTGTCGAGTTTTATCCGCTGTATCTGGCCGAGCACCGGCAGCCGCTCACCCGCAGGCTGCATTTTGCCGGCTCGACCCTGGCGCTGGTCTGCCTGTTTTTTCTCATCTTCACCGCCAACCCGTGGTGGCTGCCTGCAGCCGTCATCTGCGGATACGCATTCGCCTGGGCGGCCCACTTTTTTGTCGAACACAACCGTCCGGCGACGTTCAAGCGCCCGCTTTTCAGCTTGATGGGCGACTGGGTGATGTGGTGGCAGATGCTGACGCATCGGCTGTGAGGGGCGGTTCTGATAGCAGTTGGGCCAGACTCCAGTCGCGCTCTTCATCGCTGAGCATGTGACCAAGCAGGGCCGAGGTGTGAGTGGCGCGCTTTTTATCGAGCAGCAGCACGTCGATCAATGGCCCAAGGGGTGTGGACTCGGGGTTGCACAGCAGCGCCCAGCGCGAGGGGCTGCGGGGCTTGGCGGCAACCTTACCGATCCAGCCCAGACGTTCCAAAACGGTGAGCAGGTCTTGCAATTGCAGGGGGTCGATGCGCAGGCGCCTGGAGAGTTGGTCGGCGGGCAGGCCGCAATCGGGCGCCAGGCGCGCGCCGTGGAGCTGTTTGAGCACTTGCACCGCGTTGAGAAACTCGGCGCCGGCATAGCCGTCCAGCCGGATCGCGCGCACGCGCAGCGAGGGCAGGTAAGCCGCGATCATGGCGCCGACCAGTACGGCAATCCAGCTGAAGTAGATCCACAGCAGCAGCAGGGGCAAGGTGGCGAAGGTGCCGTAAACCGCGGTGTAGGTGGTGACGGTCGAGAAGTACCAAGCCAGCGCCCGCCCGCCCAGACTGAAAGCCAGCGCGGCGACGAATCCGCCAATGAGCGCATCGCGCCAGCGCACTTCGGTGTTGGGAATGAAGCGGAACAGCGCCGCCAGCGCCACAGCCATGACGGCCCACGAAGCAAAGCTCAGCAGGGCGCTGGCTCCTCCGGGCAGGTGATGCAGCAAGCCGCGGTGCGCGCCCGCGACATAGCTCATCAGGCCGATGCTCGCGCCCAGAACCAGCGGCCCGAGGGTGAAGCCGGCCCAGTAGAGCAGCACCCGCTGCGCCAGTGAACGGGGCCGCGGGGTGCGCCAGATGGCGTTGAGCGCGCGGTCGACGGTCAGCATCATCGAAGTCGCGGTGACGATAAGAAAAACCACGCTGACCGCCCCGAGGCTCTTGGCCTTGGCGGCGAAATCGCTGAGGTAGTGATACACCTTGTCCGAGATGCCATCGGGCAGCATGGCTTGAGCTAGGTGTGCCTGAACCAGCCCCTGCATTTTGTCGAACGCAGGAAACGCGGTGAACACCGCCAGCACCACGGTGAGCAGGGGCACCAGGGAGATGAGGGTGGTGAAGGTGAGACTACCAGCGGTTTGCGCCAGATTGTCCTGAGCAAAGCGTCGGGCCAGGGTGCGCAGGCTGGCGAGCAGGGTATCTGAGGGGCGAAGGCGGGGCATGGCAATACGATAGCGGCATGAAAGACATCCTGATTCTGTATTACAGCGTACACGGCGGCACTCGCACGCTGGCCGAAAGTATGGCGCAAGGCGTGGCGCAGGTGCCGGGGGCGCTGCCGAGGGTGCGTACCGTGCCCCGGGTGAGTACCGTTGCGGAACAGACCGCACCGCCCATTCCCGACGATGGGCCGCCTTATGTAGAGCTGAGCGACCTGCAGGAATGCGCCGCTCTGGCGCTGGGCTCGCCCACGCGGTTTGGCAATATGGCCGCGCCGCTCAAATACTTTCTCGACCAGACCTCGGCGCTATGGCTTTCGGGCGCTTTGGCGGGCAAGCCGGCGGCGGTGTTCACCTCCACCGGCACGCTGCATGGCGGGCAGGAAAGCACGCTGCTGTCGATGATGCTGCCGCTGCTGCACCACGGCATGCTGATCGTCGGCCTGCCCTACACCGAGACCGGGCTGATGACCACCCGTGGCGGCGGCACGCCCTACGGCGCCAGCCATCATGCCGCGCCCGACGCCAGTCTGCCGGTGAGCGAAGAAGAAAAGCGCCTGGCCTTCGCGCTGGGGCAGCGTCTGGCGCGCGCGGCGCTCAAGCTCGCGGCAGACTGAACCGAGCGCATGATGTCGGACTCTTCTCAACCCTTATCCACCGCCTCCTGGCAGCATGTCTGGCACCGGGGCGCGGTGGCCAGCCTGCTGGCGCTCATCCTGCTGTGTGTGGTCTGGGAGCTTTGGGTGGCGCCGCTGCATCCCGGAGGATCGCTGCTGGTGCTCAAGGTGCTGCCCCTCCTGCCCGCCGTGCCCGGCGTGCTGCGGGGCAGGGCGCAGACGTTTCGCTGGCTGAGTCTGCTGTTGTGGTTTTACGCGGCCGAGGGCATCACCCGCGCGCTGACCGACCCCAGCGCCGCCTCGCGCGGGCTGGGGTGGATTGAATTGCTGCTCTCGCTGCTGTTGTTCCTCAGCGTGGCCGGTTTTTTGCGCACCGGAGCGCCGCGCCATGCTGACCGCTGAACAGCATCGCTTCCTGGACGCCTTGCGCGCCTTGCTGGGCACGTCGCATGTGCTGCACCAGGCGGAAGACTGTGCGCCCTATCTGACCGATTGGCGCAAACGCTATCAGGGACGCGCGCTGGCCGTGGTGCTGCCGGGCGACGCCGCGCAAGTGGCCGGGGTGGTGCAGCTTTGCGCGCTGCATGGCGTGCGGGTGGTGCCGCAGGGCGGCAATACCGGCCTGGTCGGCGGGGCCACGCCAGACGCCAGCGGCGAGCAGATCGTGCTGAGCACACGGCGGCTCAATCGCATTCGGTCCATCGACCCCGCCGGCGGCGTGCTCATCGCGGAAGCCGGGTGCATTCTGGCCACCGTGCAGCAAGCAGCAAGCGAGCACGGCCAGCTGTTCCCGCTGTCTTTGGCTGCCGAAGGCAGTTGCACCATAGGCGGCAACCTCTCGACCAACGCCGGCGGCACGGCGGTCTTGCGCTACGGCAACGCGCGCGAGCTGTGTTTCGGACTGGAAGTCGTCACCGCGCAGGGCGAGGTGCTCGACGCCCTCAACCTGCTGCGCAAAAACAATACAGGCTACAGCCTGCGCGATCTATACGTTGGCGCCGAGGGCACGCTGGGCATCATCACCGCTGCGGCGCTCAAGCTCTTTGCGCAACCGGCGGCGCAGATCACCGCGCTGGTAGCGGTGCAGGACGTGGCCGCCGCCATTGGTCTGCTCGGTCTGGCCCAGGCCCGGCTGGGGTGCAGCCTGACCGGCTTTGAGCTGATGAGCGCGCACAGTCTGCAACTGGTGCAGCAGCATTTTCCGCAGCTCGCTTTGCCTTTTGAGTTGCCCAGCGCCTGGTGCGTGCTGCTGGAGTCGAGCGAAACCGAGGGCGAGCCGCAGGGCAGGGCGCGTCTGGAGTCACTACTGGAGACCGCGCTGAGCGATGACCTGATCGTCAACGCAGCCGTGGCGCAGAGCCTGGCGCAAAGCCAGGCGCTCTGGCATCTGCGTGAATCGATTCCGCTGGCGCAGGCGCAGGAAGGGCTGAACATCAAGCACGATATCGGCGTGCCGCTGTCGCGCATGGTCGCCTTCGTCGAATCCACCGCCGAGCTGGTCACGCAGGCGCTGCCCGGCGCACGTCTGGTGGTTTTCGGCCATCTGGGCGACGGCAATCTGCACTACAACGTGCAGGCCCCGGTGGGCGTGGATGCTGCGCGCTTTCTGGCCGAGCATCAAGCCGTTTGCAACCGCATCGTGCACGATGCCGCGGTGGCTTGCGGCGGAACGTTCTCGGCCGAACACGGAGTTGGCCAGCTCAAACGAGACGATCTCGCGCGTTACGGCAACCCCGTGGCGCTGGCCCAGATGCGCGCCCTCAAGCAGGCCCTCGATCCGCAGAATCTGATGAATCCGGGGAAGATGTGGCCCGGCTGATGACCGGCAGCGCTTCGCCGCAGCGGCGGCAATAGCGGGCATCCGCAGTGTGCCCGACCAGCCCGCAACGCGAGCACGCCGTGGCATCCTCCTCTTCCGCCTGGCGGTGTTCTTCGACGCGGCGCTGGTTTCGATACGAGTTGATCAGCTCCGCTGAATAGATGCCCGTCGGCACGGCGATGATGCCGTAGCCCACGATGATGATGCCCGCGGTGATGATCTGCCCCAGCGCCGTCTTCGGCGTGATGTCGCCGAAGCCCACCGTAGCCATGGTGACGATGGCCCAGTAGATACCGCGCGGAATGCTGGTGAAGCCGTTTTGCGGCCCCTCGACCAGATACATGATGGAGCCAAAAATGGTGGTCAGCGTCAGCACGCTGAGCACGAACACAAAAATCTTGTTCTTGCTGCGGGACAGCGCGTCGAGCATCTGATTCGACGCGCTGGTGTACTCCATCAGCTTGAGAATCCGGAAAATACGCAGCACCCTGAAAGTCCGGATGACCGTCAGATGGCCCGACCCCAGAAACAGCAACTCCAGATACGCCGGCAGGAAAGACAGCAGATCGATGATGCCGAAAAAGCTGCGCGCATACCGCCACGGGTTCTGCACCACGGACAGCCGAAGCACATACTCCAGCGTGAAGGCGATGGTGAAAATCCACTCAAAAACATAAAACACTCCATGCGCACGAACATACACGGCATGCACGGAATCGAGCACGGTGATCAGCACGCTGAGCAGAATGAAGCCGATCAGCACCAGATCGAACAGCTTCTCGTCGCGTTCGTCGTGGTAATACATCACCCGATACCAGTACGCCCGCCACCCCTCCTTGGAGCGCGGCGCGAGCTTGGTGCTGGACTGTCGGTTTTGCATGGGCGTAGGCGTATGTGAGTTGCGTCGCGATTTTATGGGGACGCAACTCGGGCCACTCGGCCACCGATCAATAGAGCTCGAAAAAGACATGGCGAGCCCCTTTCCGTTCCAGAACGACCTTGCATTCGGCCACCATGGCAGCCGAGCCGCAGACGTAGAAGTCGGTATTCGCGCTATCGAAATCTGCGCTGTCGATGGCTTGCGTGACCCGCCCCTTGAAGCCTCCGGCCGGAGGTTCTTCGCGACTGAGGCACCGCACGACGAGCCCGGGCAGGGGATGAATGCGGGCGGTGATGTCCTCCGCGGCAGTCCGGCAGCCAAAATACAGCACGGCGCCGTCGAGCTCGGCTTGCTTCTCAAGCTGCCGAAACATCGGCAGGAACGGGGCGAGTCCGGTGCCCGTCGCAATGAAGACCTTGCGGCGCGAATTCGAGGCCAGAGAGAAGGCGCCGAGTGGCAGCTCGACTTCTGTCACGGCTCCAGGCTCGGCTCCGATGACAAATTGCGACCCGCATCTGACCTGCCCCCTTGCGCCGTACCAACGTTAAGTCAGGAGTCCAGGTTGCAAGGTTAATTCACCTCGTTGGTGGTTGCGGGGTGAGCAGCATCGCCAGCGCGCTGGCGATGCTGCTCGGCGAATCGCGCCGGAGGTATCCG
>NZ_JBYCKI010000131.1:0-14607 GCF_057473305.1 Thiomonas sp. TH-17 | reverse complement strand
GTGATGCGGAAGCGCTGGGTGAGAGGCTGAAATTCGAGCCCGGCAATGTCGGCGGTTTCAAGACCGCAGCGTCGGCCCATGGCGGAAATTTCGGAAGGCTGGAGAAACTTGGCGTAGTCGTGCGTGCCTTTGGGGAGGAGCCGCAGCAGGTATTCGGCCCCGAGAATGGCGAACAGATACGCCTTGGCGTTGCGATTGAGGGTGGAGATAAAAACCCATCCGCCGGGGCGAACCAGAGTGGCGCTGGCCTGAATGATGGAGGCCGGATCGGGGACGTGCTCGAGCATTTCCATGCAGGTGACGACGTCGAATTGTCCGGCGGCCTCCGTTGCAAGGCGCTCGGCACTGACGAGGCGGTAATCGATGTCGAACTGGGCATCGAGCGCGTGCAGGCGCGCGACTTGCAGCGAGGCATCGGCGAGGTCGATGCCGGTCACCTTGGCGCCTGCCGCTGCCATCGATTCCGAGAGAATGCCGCCCCCGCAGCCGATGTCCACAACGCTTTTTCCACCCAGGCCGATATGGTCTTGAATCCACCGCAGTCGGTGTGGGTTGAGTAGGTGCAGGGGGCGAAACTCGCCGTGTTCATCCCACCAGCGATGGGCGAGGGCGCTGAATTTGTCGATTTCTTCAGCTTCGACGTTGTGGTCTGTCGGGGTCATGGGCTGCACCTGAATAGGCGCGTCATTGAAACTTGACCAGCCTGTAATAAAGCATGCCGAGAAGTTCGTGTACGACGCGTGTGGTCTTGTCCAGCGCGCTGATCTGCGGGGTCAGCATGTCCAGCGCCTGAATCGGAATGGCTTCGTAGTCTACCGGCCAGGCGCAGATTGAAACCTGCTCATGGGCAAAAGCCATCATCGCGCGGGGCATGTGGTCTGCGGAGGTGACCAGGTAGCGGCGGCCGACCGGAAACTGGAGGATGCGCTCGCGCATATTGACGGCCGTCTGAAAGGTCGTTCGAGATGTTGTGTCCAGGATCATTCGGCTGGCTGGGAAGCCGAGTTGCACAGCCAGCGCGCCCATCAGGTTGGCTTCGCGGACCGTTCTGCCCCATCCGCCGGAGATGAGCAGCGTGCTGTCGGGGGTGTGCTGCGCCAGTTGTACGGCAGCGAGCAGGCGTTTCAAACTCGCGGTTTTCAAGGCCGAGAAGTCTTGCGCGTGCGTGGGGTTGCCGTCTATGCCGCCAGCGAGCACGACGAATAGCGTCCCCGGTGGGGGCGGGGAGCAAATTTTCTCCTGCGTCGCCTTTCGCTCCAGTGCGCCTAGAGCAAGATTGGCAAACAGGGGCATGCTGGCCAAGAGGAACAGCACGGTAATGGCATACGTCAGAAACCGGGTGAAAAACCGGTGCGAGCGCCAGGTGACAAACAGGGACAGAAAGACCAGGCCGCAAGCGGTCAGCCCGACGGGAGACAGCAAGAGTTCGAGGGTGAGCTTCAACGGCGTCAGGACAGGGCCACAGAGGCCGTGGAGGGGGAGGTCAGTCCAGCCCAGTCAAGGTAAACCTTTTCGTCGCCGTCCACCCAGACATGGCGTGAAAAAAGACGTTCGGCGCGTTGGCGCCCGGCGCGACCCATGGCGGCCACTGTGTCTCGCTCGCTGAGGGTGAGCATTTTTGCGGCCAGATCGTCGACGTCTGCTGCGGTGAACAGCAAGCCGGTGACGCCGTCTTCGACCACTTCGCCGCAGCCGCCGATACGCGGCGCAATCACGCAGCGGCCGGCCGCCATGGCTTCACGCGCGGACAGCGGGAATGACTCACGCGTTGAGGACAGCACAAAGACGTCGAGCAGGGCGAGGTGGGAGGGAATGTCGCGCTGCATGCCGGCGAAGATCACGGTGTTCTGCAAGCCGAGGCGCGCGACCTGGGCCTTGGTTTGATCGAGCAGCGGCCCGTCGCCCACGATCAGCAGACGAGTTTCGGGTTTGCGCTGCACGACCCTGGCAAAGGCATCGACCAGATAGTTGTGGCCTTTTTCTTCCGAGAGGCGGGCCACGATGCCGAAGATCAGGTGCTTGCCAGGTTCCAGCCCGTACTGGCGAGCGAAATCGGTGGTGCGGGTGGCCGTGGAAAATCGATCGAGATCGATGCCGCTGTGAATGACGGTGGACTGTTCGGGGGGCAGGCCTTTGGCGAGCAGGCGGTTGCGCTCGTAGTTCGACTCGAAAATGATGAAATCTGCACTTTGCCGCAGGATGCGACCTGCCCACTTGAAATTCTTGGGATTGTGAATGTTGTGGATGGTGGTCACGACGGGCACGCGACGGGACGTGCTCGCGACGCGGTAGCCGTAGGGCATGAGCCGCAGTGCGGCGTAGGCCACCATGGAAGAGCGCACCGATTGCGGCGCGACGAGTTCGATGCCTTCGCGCTTGACGACCTCGCGCAGCTGTTTGAGGGCTCGAACGAACTGCGAGGCTGCGCTGAAATGAAAGTCGATATCGACATGAATGGCGCCCTTGCCGATCAGCTCTTTGAGCAGCACGCCGTCTGTGGTGGCCACATAAACGATGTGGCCCTTGGCGGTGAGGTCTTCCGTCAGGGTCAGCACGTCGGATTGCACGCCGCCGATGCCGAAGGGCTCGGTCATCAAATACAGGATTTTCATAGCGTTGTGGCCTCGAATGAGGCGCTGGGTTTGAGGTGTTTCTGGGCGAATCGGCGGGTGCGACGCGCATGCAGCAGGCGATGAATCGGATCGAACGCGCCGGCGATTTTCAGGCGGAATTGCGACACATCATCGCGGTCGGTAATTTCGGTGCGTTTGAGCTGGAACAGATCGGCATCGCGCCGATTGACCCCCGGCGCCACGCTGACGGCAGCGGCATAACCGGCTTGTCGCACCAGTTGAAGCTCGCGCGGGCTCAAATCGCCCGACGGATAGCAGAAATACTGGACGGGCAGCTGCAGATGGGCGGCGATTTCGCTTCGGCTGGTGGTGATTTCCTGCTGCGCCAGCGCATCGCTGACGGTCGGCAGATAGGGGTGGGTGCGGGTGTGCGAACCGATGGTGATGCCGGGAGACCGGGCGAGGGCGCTGACTTCGTCCCAGTTGAGGTGCAGCCGCTCGGTCGGCTGACTGCCGTAGCGGGGGTGGCTGAGCGCCTGATCGCAGAACTGGGTGGTCACAAAAATAGTCGCCGGAATGCGATAGCGCTGCAGGATGGGCAAGGCCTCGGTCAGGTTGTCGAGATAGCCGTCGTCGAAGGTCACGGCGATCAGCGGCTTGTGCAAGGGCCCGGCCTGAATCGCCCGCAACCCGTCTTCGAGGCTGACCACGTTGTGCGAAGACAACTCTTGCATCTGCTGGGCAAAACGCGCGGGCGATACCGTGAGCTGGTCATAGGCGGCCAAATGCGCGACACGGTGATACATCAGCACGCGCAGACCCGGGCTCAGGGTATTGCGCAGCTTGGCGTAAGGCAGCAAGGCAGTGGCAAGCAGACGACGCATGATTTACTCCGCAGGGGCGACTCGCGCCGGTTGAGGCTCTGGCGGCAGGCCCAGCGCTTGCTGATGCAGACGGTTGTAGGCCGCAGCGGTTCGCGAGACGTCAAAACGCGCGATCACGGTTTCCCGCGCTCGCTGTCCCAGACGGGTGCGTAAGCCGGAGTCTTGCAGCAATTCACCCAGGCGTTTGGCGAATTGCGGCACGTCGCGCGGCTCGACCAAGAGGCCATTTTCCCCGTCGATGACGACATCCGGAATGCCGCCCACGCGGGTGCACAGAACCGCCTTGGAACTCGCCATTGCTTCCAGCAGGGCAATGGGCAAACCCTCCCAATGCGAGGACATCACGAACACATCCATGGCCGCCACCAGGCGGGGCACATCGGTTCGCATGCCGGTGAAGATCACACAGTCTCCCAGCCCGAGGTCCTTGGCCTGCTGCTTTAGTGCGTCTTGAAGATCGCCCGTGCCGATCACCAGGCAGTTCAACTGCCTGTCGCGCATCTGGGGAAGTTGGGCCAGCGCCTGGAACAGATCACCGTGTGCCTTCTGCTCGTGCAAGCGGCCCACGATGCCGATGAGGGGGCGATCTTCGGGAAGCCCGAATTCACTTCTTACACCTGCGCCCGAAAAGCTGGAAAATTTCTGCAGGTCAATGCCATTCGGAATGGAGACCAGCTTGCCTGCGGGTATTTTGTCGCGCGAGGCCAGCGTTTGCGTGACCTCTTCACTGCAACCGACTACAGCGGTACTCAATCGCGCGAACAAGCGGTCGATCAGTTTGCGGCCCGACCCTTTCCACGGGTTGACGATGTTGTGCACCGTCGAAAACACCGCCGGAACGCCGGCCAAGCGCGCAGCCAGACGGCCGTAAGTATCGGCGGTGAACAAGTGCGTGTGAACGACCTCAGCACGCTCGCGCTTAAGCCACGAAGCCACGCGGAAGACCAAGCCAAAATCCAGCTTGCCTTTGCGACCAAAGATTACGACCGGGATGCCGAATTTTTCAAACTCCTGCTCAAGCGGGCCGCCCTTGATCAGGCAGACAATGGTGTAGCGATAGCCCGGTATGCGCAGTCGCATCAAATCGACCAGCAGCATTTCCGCACCGTCGCGCGGCAACTCGTCGATCATGTGGACGATGTGTGGAGAGGTTTTATCGCGGCTATCCATTTCTGTTTTTGGCGCTGATAAGTTGTTTCGGGTCAAACAGATGGGCCACGATGGCTATATAAATCCATAGAAACACGTCGACTGAGGTATCTATGATGTGAGTTCCAAACATATTTACGGCAACTAACCCTGCTACCAGCGTTACCGCACCCAAGCCAATGATTCGGTCGATATCTACGGTGCTCTTTTTATAAATAGACCATCCACGAAAAGCGAGCGCTGAAATAATCAGCAGGAGCGTGACCAAGCTGGGTACGCCCATATTTGAGGCTGCATACAAAAACATATTCTGATTGTCCGTGGCATCTCCGGTCGATCCTTCATAGAATCCTGGAACATAGCTTGGCACCAGGCTGTGAAACTGATCGAACCCTTTGCCGAAAATTGGATCTTCCTTCGCCATCTGAATAGCTGCGTCCCAAAGCAAAAATCGTGAGTCTGCACTCTTGTCGATTTTTGAGTCAACTTCGTGATCCTGATAAGTTTGCGCCACCCGCGCCTTCATCGAATTGGGCACAAGGGAGGGAATGAAAAAATAAATGGTGCCGATGACAAGCAAGACCAGAACAAAAAACTTTTTGCTTTTAACAAATGAAAGCGTGGCAAGCTCCATTGCGAAAGCCAGATAAGCGCCCCGAGAAAAGGCCGCCAGCAACACCTTCAAACCAATCAGGACAATGGGTGCCAAGCGCCACGATTTCCAGCGCGGGAAATAATAGGCCCCATAGGCTAGCAAGGGCGCCAGAGAATAGATGGTTTGCGCTGCGAATTCGTTCGGCTGCCCAATGGGGCCTAACAGCCGCGATTTTTCAATGCTGCTTGCCCCACGGGTAAACCACCATTCGTGTATGCCGTAGAGAAAAATGACAGATGCGGAAAACATCATGTAGACGATAAGTCGCCTGGCCATGTTTTTATCCTGGATCAGATTGACAACCAAAAAGAAAATAATAAACTGGTCGAAAAACCCCCGAACCGATAAAAGATAGTTCCAGATGAATGGATGCAGTCCAATATGATAAATTGCCGTGAAAACAGAAATAACACTCAGAAAAAACCAGATGCCTACCAGCCGCGTGAACGGCAAGGGGTTGAACATCTTTCTTTTGTTTTTATAGGCATGAATGACCCAGAATGAAATCAAAAACAATTCCAGCAAATTGGTGCCGTTGATGCCGGGCGCAATCAGAACTGGATAGAGTTTGCTTAAAGGGTAATAGATGATGACCAGGGCAAGCAGGGGCTCGGGACCTTTGCGCAATTGAACCAGCAGGAGCAGGCCAAAGACCAGGGCAAAACCGTAGAGGCCAATTTTCCCTGGATGGAGTTTGAAAACGATGATGCTGAGAACAAATAAAGCGGGTACGGCGAGCAGTTTAAGTATGGAGTACAGCTCCTTGCCGGCCCAATCTGCAGTTTCAACGGGGTTTTCCGCCAATGGGGCTGAAGCGAGTCGCCTGTTGTTCAACCCCCCAGGTTTTTGGCGCGGGTGTGGAGTGGCCACGCTCATGGCTGGTGGTGCGGCACGCCTTTGACGCGCGCATAGAGTTGGTGATAGCGCGCGTTGCCAATGAGGCGTTTTGCCCCTGTTTTCGCGAGCGAAAGCATCTGGGCGCGAAGCAAGGTGGTCGCGTCGGCGCGGGCATAGGCCATGAAGGTGGCGTCAGTGGTTCCGGCGCGAATTGCCAGGCGGGGCAGGGTACGCGTTGATGCAATCGGGCGAGTGCTCAGGGCGCCAATGGCCGATCCATGAAGGACGGTGTAGCCCACGTCTTGCGCCAACCGCAGGCAGCGGTCGTCGTAGCGACCGCCAGGGAACGACATTTGCCGAACTTTCATCTGCAACTCATTTTCGAGGCGGTCATGCGATTGCTGCAGCTCGCTTTTGAGCGCGTCGTCTGGCAGGTCGCTGAGAAAGCGGTGGGTCTGTCCATGCCCGCCCACCACCATGCCTTGTTGCGCGAGCTGGCGAACCTGATCCCAGGTGCAAAAGCCGGCACGCTGGCCGATGAAATCAGTGGTGACGAAAAACAGCGCGCTCAGGCCGCGTTGCTTGAGCAAGGGTAGGGCGAGTTCGGCGTTGCTGGCGTGGCCGTCGTCGAAGGTGAGTAGCACGCCGCCGGGAATGGACGTACCGGTTTGCTCGAGAGCGTGCGGGTGGATGACTGGAATGTGGGCTGCGGCCAGCAGATCAAGCTGTCTGGCAAACGTCTCTGTAGAGAGGGCATAGGGCCGGTCGATCGGGTCGATGGCCAGACGCTGCGCCTCGGTGGCGTAAAGCCCGTGGTACATCAGAATGCTCAGGCGCTTCATGTTTTTTCCCACTTGGCGTCGGCGCGGCCCTGGGCGAATTTCAGCAGGGCCAGCATGGCGGCGGCATTCATATCGAAAAACACATGGGCGAAGCTGACGAATTTGTTTTTGCGCAGTGCGGGCGCCCAGTGTCCGGCGGCAGCCAGGAGGTAAAACGCAAGCTGCGCCAGCAGCGCAAGGCGGTAGAACACCGACGGGATGAAGGCGCTGGTGAACAGGGTGATGATGAGGGCGTAGGGCACGAAGAGCCGGAATACCTTGTGGGACAGGAACTGGAACCATACCGGGTTCTGCACGGGGCTGAACAGCCAAAAATTTCTCGAAAAGGTCTGGAAATTGCCTGTGAGGGTTCGAATTTTGCGTTTTTGTTCCGCGGCGGACTCGGTTTGCAGGGTGTCGTAGACGTGGGCCTGGGGTTCCATCAGGGTCCGTTTGCCCGCGCGGGTGATCTGCATGGGAATCTCGAAGTCGTCGAGGATGGTGTCCGGCGGAATGGGGGAGAAGTCGCGGGTGCGAATGGCGTAGAGCGCTCCTGTTGCGCCTACGGTGGAGTGAAAGCGGCTTTCGGATTTGCGGATAGCTTTTTCATAGCGCCAGTACAGGCCGATGTTCTGCCCGGTCTGGGTGCTGCTGGGACGATGCACCAGTTCGCCGCTCACGGCTCCGACGGCGGGGTCGCAGAAATCGGAAATCAGTCGGCGCACTGATCCGGCCTCGAGATCCTGGCGCACGTCGCAGAACACGACGAATTCGGTCTGCACCTGGGCAAGCGCCAGGTTGAGCGCATACGCCTTGCCTTGTCGCTGGGCATAAGAGAGGGTGCGTACGCCGGGGGCGCCCTGCAGCACGGTGGCGGTGGCGTCGGTCGATCCGTCGGAGACCACCAGAATGTCGATCTTGTCCTGCGGGTAGTCGAGCGTGCGCAGATTGGCGATCTTGCCGGGCAGGCGCGCCGCCTCGTTATAGCCCGCCATGACCACGGTGAGGCGGGGAAGTGACTCGTTGTCGAGCAGGGGGCAGGCAAGCGGCGGGCGCCGCTTGGCCAGAAGGCCGATCAATAACGGATAGCCGACGTAGGTGTAGAGGATGAACAGGGCTGCGGCCCAGAACAGAACGAGCAGGATCATGACGAGGAAGGGCGCGAGACCGCCTGCGAGCTGAGCGGGGCGAGTTGCCGCAGGCCGCGATGCACGGTGTCGATCCACTGCTGCTGGGCGACTCGGGTGGTTACGGCATGGTCGATGTCGTGCAGGTGGGCAAAAAGCAGACGGGGGTTGCGGGCTTGACGCAGACCGAGGGTGTCGCGCAACTGGTCGGCGTAATTCACCGCGCTGAAATCGGTGCCCGCGCTGAAGACCATCACCCCGACGCCGCGCTCGGCCAGCGCGAGCAGACCCCGGCCCAAGGTGCGGCGGTCGACCTTTTCTTCGTCAACCGATTCTGCGCTGATGGCCTGCATCGTGGCTGAGCGGGAGCCCCTGGCGAAAATTCGCGCAGCTTTGGCGCCCACTGCGGCCGCGCCACGCAGGCCCACGCGCGTCCACACCGCCCAGGCCTTGGGCCCGTAGCCGTGGCGCATCAGTCGCACGCCCAGGTAGCGCAACACGCTCAGCGGGGTGGTGAAATTCAGCGCGTCGTACATCACGATGGCGCTCACGCGCGGGTCGATCTGCGCCGTCCAGTAGCTGGGCATGGCGCCGCTGCAAAACCCGACGAGCGCGAAGTGTTGCGCGCCTGTTGTGCTTTGCAGCACGTCCATGGCGGCGCGCAGATCGGCCACCACCTGGTCTTTGTAGGACAGCCTGCCGTCGGCGCGCAGGCTGTCGCCCATGCCGTGCAAGTCGCAACGCAAGGTGGCGACGCCGTCGTCGGCGAGGGCGCGGGCGAGTTTGACGTTCACGCGGTGCGCGCCAACCCGGTGGATGACCCCGGCGTTGAACAGCAGCACGCCGAAAGGCGGTGGCGACGCGGCGTCGTTGGCCGGAAAGGTCACGGTGCCCAGCAGATCGGCCTGCGGGCCGAAGGTCAGTGTGGTTTCACGCATGGGCACCCTCGGCAAGATGGTCGAGCAGATCGCGAATCCAGTGCATGGGGACGATGGACGTGGCGGCAGCGCTGTCGGTGGCCCAGTCGATCCGGGCGTCGCTATCGACAAACTCCACTGCGGGCGGCAGGGTCACGCCAGCATGTTGCAGAAGCTGCAGCAAAGCCTGGGAATCGGGCGAGAGCAGACGCAGCGTGCTGGCCGGAACAGTTGCCAGGCAGGCCGGGGTGATGGCGCCGATCTGGGATCGGGTTGCCGGGCTGACGTAAAAGCCGAGGGCCTCACTCTCGGGGGTCGGCAGCATGGTGTCGCGCAGGCGGGCGCTCAGTGGCCAGCGCACGCCATAGCCCCGGTGGAGCGATTCGAGACTGGAATCGGCCAGGCTGCGCAGATAGACGCGGCCATCGAGTACCGGCTCGATGAGCATCAACAGCTGCGCCGGTGTGGGCGCACGGCGCGCCACTTCCAGGGCGATGGCGCCGCCCAGACGCAGGCCGACGGCCGACCAGCGAGGCGCACGACTGCGGCGAAGCAACTCCGCCAACGCCGCCTGCGCATCGGCAATGCTGCCCTGCAGATCCCACTCCTCATCGCTTCCGGCTGAGTCGCCGCTGCCGTAATAGTCGAATCGAAGCACGTGATAGCCGGCCGCAGCAAGGCGGTCGCTCATCACCCGGTAGAGCCGGTGGGCGCGAATGCCTTCCTGCCCGAAGGGATTGCACAGCAGCACGGCATGCTGCTGCGGCTGTGCATCCTCAGCCGGTTCGAGATACAGGCCAACCAGCTCGCGGCTGCCGTTGAATAGACGCAAGGGAGTCAATGAGTTCTTCCTGAAGCGAGAGCCTGTCGATACAGCACTTTGCCAAAACCGCCCGGCACGGCCAGCGCGGCGGCATGGCCGGGCGGGCTCTGAAGGGCGGAAAGGTCGATGAAATCTGCGGTGGCGGTTTGAGGGTCTGCCGGACTGAGCAGGTCTTTGATGACGACCCGCTGCCTCGCCACGGCCATTCCGACGTGCAGTGTTTTGGGTTCGAGGGCTAGGCCGAGGCCCAGCGCTTTCATGCAGGCCTCCTTGCGGGCCCAGCAGGCGAAAAACACCCCGGTCTGTTGCCTCAGTGGCAGTTGCACAAGTTCTGAAAATTCGTCTGCGGTCAGCACGCCGGAGGCCAATGCGGCGTCGGGCAGATCGGGTCGGATGGCTTCGATGTCCACCCCCAGCGGCACGCCGTTGCTCACGGCCAGCAGCGCTTTGTCCAAGCTGTGGCTCAGGTTGAAGCACAGCGTCGCATCACCAGAATGCCCGGTCAGCGCCGGTTTGCCGTAAGGGCCGTGGGCAAACTGTAGGTCTTGTGGCGCGCGTTTCAGGTAGCGCCCGAGAATCTGCCGGGTCCAGCCATGCGCGGCGATGAAACGGGTCTGGTCGACGGCAAACACGAAACGCCGGGCCCGCTCTTGTTCGGCGGCGTCGAGCAGATCGAGGGCGCATGCCGGCGGGTGGCGCAGATCGAGTTCCCAGACGTGTACGTCGCGCTGTTGCGGTCGCGACAGCGGCGCGGCGGGGTCGTGCGCGCGGGCGGCGGAGCCCAGGCGCATGGCATTTCGCACTTGTTGTGACAGTGGTGTGGACAAGGTTTTCACGCGGCCGGATAAAGCACGTTGCGCAGCAGAAAAATCGTTTTCGTGGTGACCGACCGACATGGTGCAGGCGTTGCTGTCTTCCAGACAATCCCGCAAGCGGGGGCAAACAGGCACTTCAGGGAATGCAAGTCTGAGGTGGTTGTGACCGGATCATAGGCAAGAGTTGTCGTTGTTCTGTGACAACTTCTGCACAGTTTTCGCGGGAAACTGGGCTCATTCGAGCAGCGCTCGGCGGGTCGTAGCGATGGCGGTGCAAAGCTGCTGCACCCCGTCAAGCACATCCACGCCCATGCGCGGCAGGGTGTTGGGGGAGAGGGCGACCAACTGATCGTGCCGTACCGCGTTCAATCGCGGAAACTGCTTCCACGACTTGAGCCACTGCGCGCCTTGGGGGCTGGCGGTCACGATGAGTTGTGGGTCAGCCTGCAGCACGGCTTCGGCACTGATGGTGGGCGCCAGAACCGCCAGCGAGCCAAACACATTCTGCCCGCCGCACAGGGTGATGGCCTGGCTGATGAGCTGTTTGTGGCCCACGGTGATCAGTGGCTGGTTCCACACCTCGTAAAACACCCGTACAGCGGGTTTTTGGCCGGCGTAACGCTGCCGGATGGCGGCCAGACGCGTGTTGAAATCGCGCACCCAGCGCCCGGCTTGCCGCTCTGTGCCCGCCAGTTCGCCGATGCGGCTGACTGTGGACGCCAGCGACTCGAAGGTGTTGGCCTGGCTCCAGTACACCGGAATGCCCAGCGCTTTGAGCCTTGCCACTTCGCGCGGAGGCGTGCCCGATTGCCAGGCCAGAATCAGATCGGGCTTGAGACGGACGATGGCTTCCAGATTGAGGGCAAACGCGTCGCCCACGACCGGCAGCTTGCGTGCCCAGAACACATTGCCCGCGCCCTGAATCCGGCCGACGACGAATTTGCTGGCCCCGGCCGCCGCGCTGAGTTCGAGTAACTGCGGCGACAGCGCGATGATGCGCCGCGCCGGTGCGGGTAGGGAAACCACCTGACCCGTGTCGTCGGTCACCCGCACCGGGGCCGCCCAAGCGGTACAGGGCAGCAGGACGAAGGCGAGGAGCGCCCAAAGCCATCGAGAAAACGTCATGTTGGTGCGGGGGTTTTGGGTTTGAAGGCGCACAGATCGGCCACGCCGCAGCGCCAGCATTCCGGCTTGCGCGCCTTGCAGACATAGCGGCCGTGCAGAATCAGCCAGTGGTGCGCATGCAGACGAAAGGGCGGGGGAATCACCTTCTCAAGCTTGGTCTCCACGGCCAGCGGGGTGTTGCCCTTGGCCAGTCCAAGGCGATTGGCCACTCGGAAAATGTGCGTGTCCACCGCGATGGTGTCGTGCCCGAAGGCCACGTTGAGCACCACATTGGCGGTTTTGCGCCCCACCCCCGGCAGCGATTCCAGCGCGTCGCGGCTCTGCGGCACCTCGCCGCCGAATTGGTCGAGCAGGATGCGGCAGGTGGCGATGAGGTTTTTCGCCTTGGTTTTGTACAGCCCGATGGTGCGAATGGCCTCGCGCAGCCGGTCTTCGCCGAGGTCGAGCAGCGCCTGCGGGGTGTTGGCCACGGCGAACAGCGGCCGGGTGGCCTTGTTCACGCTGACATCGGTAGCCTGGGCCGAGAGCGCCACAGCCACCAGCAGTTCGAAGGGCGTGCGGTATTCCAGCTCGGTGCGCGGCTCGGGGTTGGCCGCGGCGAAGCGCTCGAACAGGGTCTGGATCTGGGCGGGTTTCATGCGGCGCGATGATAGGCGTCACCCGCCCACGCCACCTCAAGGGACGCGAGGGAGGGGAGCAAGGGCGATGGTATGATTTCCCTCCGTTGCGAGATTCACAATTTCTTTTGTAAATCATAGAGTTAGAACATATCGATGCGTTTGACCTCACTCCGTCTGGCCGGATTCAAGTCGTTTGCCGAACCTGTGACGCTGCCCTTTCCCGGCCGCATCAGCGGGATCGTCGGGCCCAACGGCTGCGGCAAATCGAACGTGATCGACGCGGTGCGCTGGGTGCTGGGCGAAAGCAAGGCCAGCGAGTTGCGCGGCGAGTCCATGCAGGACGTCATTTTCAACGGCAGCGGGCAGCGCAAACAGGCCAGCCGCTGCAGCGTGGAAATGGTGTTCGACAACAGCGATCACCGCATCGCCGGGCAGTGGGGACAGTTCACCGAAATCGCCATCAAACGCGTGCTCACCCGCGACGGCACGTCGAGCTACTTCATCAACAACCAGGCGGTGCGCCGCCGCGACGTGCACGATATTTTTCTCGGCACCGGCCTGGGGCCGCGCTCCTACGCCATCATCGGCCAAGGCACCATCACCCGCATTCTGGAGTCGCGCCCCGAAGACCTGCGCATGATGCTCGAAGAGGCGGCCGGCGTGTCCAAATACAAGGAGCGCCGCCGCGAGACCGAGAACCGTCTGCAGGACACCCGCGAGAACCTCACCCGCGTGCAGGACATCCTGCGCGAACTCGGCAGCAATCTGGGGCGGCTCGAACAGCAGGCTGAAGTGGCCACCCGTTACCAGGGCCTGCAGGCCAGTGCGACGCTGGTGCAGCAGCAGCTCTGGCTGATGCGTCAAGAAGAAGCGCAGGCCAAACGCCAGCAAATCACCCTGGCTGGCGGTGAGGCGATGAATGCGCTCGAAGCCCGCATCGCCGAGCAGCGCGGCATCGAGGCCGAAATCGAAACCTTGCGGCAGGCACAGTTCGCCAGCAGCGACACGCTCAACCGGGCGCAGGCCGCTTTCTACGCCGCACAGTCGCGCGTCAGCCAGCTTGAGGCGGAAATCCGTTTCGTCGTTGAGGGCCGTCAACGCGCTCAGGCCGCACTGCAGTCAATAGACGCGCAAACGCAGGACTGGCAGCAACGCCACGACACCGCCGTGGCGCAGGCCGCCGACACCGCCGAACGCCTGGCCGATGCCGAGGTGCAGGCCGAGGTCGCGCAGGCCCGCGTGCAGGAGCAAAGTGAACGCCTGCCCACGCTGGAAGCCGCCCTGAGCGACGCGCAGCTGCGTGCCGCGGACGAGCGCGCGCAGGCTGCCGGGGCCCAGCAGGCGCTGCAGGCCGAGGCGACACGGCAGCGCGGCCTCGGGCAGCAAATCCAGCAGTTGCAGCAGCGCGCAGAGCGGCTGCGCGCCGAGCAGCGCGCCGTAGTCGCGCCCGACAGTCTGCGTCTGGCCGACCTGCAGCGGCAGCAAGACAGCCTGACCGACACGCTCGACACCACCCGCGCGCAGCGCGAACAACTCGACGACACCTTGCCCGATCTGCAACAGGCGCGGCAGCAGGCGCAGCAGTCGCAGCAGGCCGCCGCTGCACAGCTTGCCGCCACGAGTGCGCGCATCGCAGCGCTCAAAGCCCTGCAGGAGCGGGTGCTCACCGAAGGCAAGCTGCGGCCCTGGCTGGCCAAGCACGGGCTCGACGGCCTGTCGCAACTCTGGTCGCGCCTGCAGGTGGAAAACGGGCTGGAAACCGCGCTCGAAGCCGTGTTGCGCGAGCGCCTTTCCGCGCTGGAACTGCGCCAGCTCGACATGGCGGCGGGCTTTGCCGCAGATGCGCCGCCGGCCAAGCTGGCGTTCTATTCAGCAGCGGTGCAGCCCCCGGCCCCCGAAGCGCGGGCGATTTCCACCCCGCCCGCAGGCTGTCGGCCCTTGCGCGAAGGCGTGCGCAGCGGTGATGCCGCCTTGTCCAGCCTGCTCGACGACTGGCTGACCGCCGTTTTCATCGCACCGACGCTGCAGCAGGCGCTGGCGCTGCGCGCCACGCTGCCTGCGCAGACCGTGCTGCTCACGCGCGAAGGCCACGCGGTGTCGCGCCAGAGCGTGAGCTTTTATGCGCCGGATTCCGAGCAGTCCGGCGTGCTCGCGCGGCAGCAGGAAATCGACAATCTGGAGCGCCAGATCAAGGCCGAGCAGCTCATCGGCGAGCAAAGCCGCGCCCAGCTTCATCAGGCCGAACACGATCTGGGGCAGGC
>NZ_JBYCKI010000130.1:0-22597 GCF_057473305.1 Thiomonas sp. TH-17 | reverse complement strand
GCCGCCCTCGCCGCATTCGGCGCCGCGCCCTTCATCTTCCCGGAGAAAAAAATTCATCTGCAATACACCACCACCAGCCCGAAACTGCACAAGGTACTCGGAGTGGAAACGCCGGTGTTCGACTGAGCGTCCTCGCGCATCACTGCGAAATCTATTGACGTCAGATTGATTGCACGGTATAGTTTCACGCTTTGCTGTTCCTCGATAGCTCAGTCGGTAGAGCGCCGGACTGTTAATCCGTAGGTCCCTGGTTCGAGCCCAGGTCGAGGAGCCACAGAATATAGAGAAAAATCAAGGCCTTGCAGCAATCGCTGTGGGGCCTTTTTTGTTTTTCCAGGCCCGAAGTTGTGCAGACCGTCCCTAATTCACCGGCGTAAGTTTGGCGATGTTCAGCGCGAGCCACTTGGCACCGTGCCGGTTGAACTTGACTTGGGCGCGGGCGTCTTCGCCGTTGCCTTCCAGACTGAGCACTACGCCCTCACCGAATTTGTTGTGAAACACGGCCTGACCGATGCGCAGGCCGTGCGGGCGTGCTCCTGACGAACTTGCTCCCCGCATGCCTGCCGGAGAAAACCCAGTGCTTGAGGGTGATCCGGCGTTGGACGTCGCGGGCGTGAACGACGGCACCGACACTTTCGGGGTATAACTCCAGGTGCTGTGCTGATCGGCTCCGAAACCGCCGCCGAACCCCGGCTGTTTGGCGCTGAGCCACTTGAGCGATTCGGCCGGAAGTTCGTCAAAGAACCGGCTGCGCAGGTTGTAACGCGTCTGGCCGTGGAGCATGCGGGTCTGAGCCAGACTGAGGTAGAGACGCTTGCGCGCGCGGGTGATGGCCACATACATCAGCCGACGCTCTTCCTCCACGCCATCGGTTTCGCTCAGCGCGTTTTCGTGCGGGAATAGACCTTCTTCCAGGCCGGTGATGAACACGGCGTCGAACTCCAGCCCCTTGGCGGCGTGGACGGTCATCATCTGAATGGCGTCTTGTCCGTTCTGCGCCTGGTTGTCGCCGGCTTCGAGCGCGGCGTGGGTGAGAAAGGCGGTCAGCGGCGAGAGGGTTTCGCCGGTGGCGGGGTCGATGCTGTCTGTGACGGCGAAGCTGTCGGGCGCGCCTCCAAGCGCCTGACGCTGCTGAGCCGTCGCTTGCAGGCCAAAGCCTTCCTGCGTGACGAAGGCGGCAGCGGCGTTGACCAGTTCCTCCAAGTTTTCCAGCCGCTCCTGACCCTCTCGTTCCTCGCGGTAGTGGGCGTTAAGGCCGCTGGCTTCGAGCACATGGCGAACCAGTTCGGGCAGGCTCATCGCGGCGGTCTGAAAGCGCATCTGCGCCACTAGATCGAGAAAGGCCTGCAGGCTGGCCGCACCACGTCCCCCGAGGGCGTCCACGGCTTCGCTCAAAGGCGTGGCGCGCAGACGGGCGGCGTCTTGCAACTGTTCCAGAGTGCGCGCCCCGATGCCGCGCGCCGGGAAGTTGACCACGCGCAGGAAAGCGGTGTCGTCCTGCGGATTGTCGAGCAGGCGCAGGTAGGCCAGCGCATGCTTGACCTCCGCTCGCTCGAAAAACCGCAGACCGCCATACACGCGGTAAGGCAGGCCGGCATTGAACAGCGCCCCTTCGATGACCCGCGACAGCGCGTTGGCGCGATACAGCACGGCAACCTCGCTGTGCACGAGCCCCTCGCGCAGCAATTGCCGGATTTCTTCGATCAGCCACTGGGCTTCGGCATAGTCGCTCGGCGCCTCGAACACTCTGACCGGCTCACCCGCCCCAGCCTCCGTGCGCAGGTTCTTGCCCAGACGGCGCGCATTGTTCGCGATCAGGGTGTTGGCGCTGTCGAGAATGTGACCATGCGAGCGGTAATTGCGCTCCAGCTTGATGAGGTGGCGCACACGAAACTCGCGCTGGTAGTCGTCCATATTGCCGGCGTGCGCTCCACGGAAGGCATAGATGCTCTGATCGTCGTCGCCCACGGCGAACACGCAGGCGCCGTGCGCATCCTCCGGTCCGGCGAGCAGTTTGAGCCACTGGTATTGCAGGCGGTTGGTGTCCTGAAACTCGTCCACCAGGATGTGCCGGAAGCGCTGGCGGTAATGCGAACGGATGGCGGCGTTGTCGCGCAGAATCTCGTAGGACCGCAGCAGCAGCTCGGCAAAATCGGCCACGCCGTCTCGCGTGCACTGGGCCTCGTAGGCCAGATAGATCTCGGCCAATTGGCGGCTTTGCTGATCGCGCGCCTCCACATCGCCCGGACGCAGGCCCTGATCTTTGGCGCCGTTGATGAACCATTGCACCTGCTTGGGCGGGTGGCGTTCATCGTCCACATTCAGCGCTTTCAGCAAGCGTTTGATGCTGGCGAGCTGATCCTGGATGTCGAGAATCTGAAAAGTCTGCGGCAACCCGGCCTCGCGCCAGTGCGCCCGCAGAAATCGGTTGCACAGACCGTGGAACGTTCCGATCCACATGCCCCGCACCGGAATGGGCAGTTGCGCCGACAACCGCGCCATCATTTCCTTCGCCGCCTTGTTGGTGAAGGTCACGGCCAGAATGCCAGCGGGCGTGACTTGCCCGGTGGAAATCAGCCAGGCGATGCGCGTGGTGAGCACCCGCGTTTTGCCGCTCCCGGCTCCGGCAAGGATCAGGGCATTTTCAGCAGGCAGGGTGACAGCGGCGTGCTGCTCGGGATTGAGTTGTTGGATGAGGGCAGACATTGCGGAATTCTAGGAGCCCGGCCGGCTCCTGGGGTGCACGAAGCGATGTGCATCGGCCTAGAATGAGCCACCGGGCCGCAAATTTCTTGCCGCCCGGTTTTTTGTGCGCGCAGCAAACGTGCGCCACTTCTGGAGACTGTGATGGACATCTTCGACTACGACAACATTCTGCTGTTGCCGCGCAAATGCCGGGTGGAGAGCCGCAGCCAGTGCGATCCGTCGACCGAGTTTGGCGGGCGGCGCTTTCGCCTGCCGGTGGTGCCGGCCAATATGAAGACGGTGGTCGATGCCAACGTATGCCGCTGGCTGGCGGCCAACGGCTACTTTTATGTGATGCACCGATTCGATGTCGACGTCGCGTCCTTTGCCCGCCAGATGCGCGATGCCGATCTGTTCGTCTCCATTTCGCTGGGCGTCAAAGCGGATGACAAGGCGCTCATCGACCAACTCGCCGCCGAGGGCACGGGTGCCGACTACATCACCATCGACATCGCCCACGGCCACGCCGACAGCGTGCAGCGCATGATTGCGCACATCAAGCACAAGCTGCCGCAAGCCTTCGTCGTCGCCGGCAATATCGGCACGCCCGAAGCGGTGATCGATCTTGAAGCCTGGGGCGCCGATGCGACCAAGGTGGGCATCGGCCCGGGTAAGGTGTGCATCACCCGCATGAAAACCGGCTTCGGCACCGGCGGGTGGCAGCTCTCGGCGCTGAAGTGGTGCGCGCGGGTGGCGACCAAACCCATCATCGCCGATGGCGGCATCCGCGAACATGGCGACATCGCCAAGAGCGTGCGCTTCGGCGCCAGCATGGTGATGATCGGCTCCATGCTGGCAGGGCATGAAGAGTCGCCCGGACAGACCGTGGAAGTCAACGGCCAGTTGTTCAAGGAGTATTACGGCAGCGCCTCCGAATACAACAAGGGCGCCTACCGCAACGTCGAGGGCAAACGCATTCTGGAGCCGCTCAAGGGCCGTCTGGCCGACACCCTGCGCGAAATGGAAGAGGATCTGCAGAGCTCCATTTCCTACGCAGGCGGCCTCACGCTCGCCGACATCCGCAAGGTCAACTACATCATCCTCGGCCAGAACAATGCCGGTGAACATGTGCTGATGTAAGCCGCATGCAGGGGGCTGGGGATAGCATCTGATGCGAGCGCTACGAGCTCTGTGCCCCTTCATGCCAACCCGCCAATCCCCTCTCCCGACCGCCAGCAACGGCCAACGCCTGCGTGTGCTGTTTGCAGGCATCTGCGCACTCATCCTCACGGTGGGGCTCGCGCGCTTTGCCTACACCCCCATGCTGCCCATCATGCACCGCGAGGCCGGTCTCACCGATCTCGCGGCGGGCTGGCTGGCGACCTTCAATTACGCCGGCTACATCACCGGCGCGCTCGTTGCCGCGGCGGTGGGCAACCTTCGGCAGAAGTTCGTGATGTATCGCATCGGGCTGGTACTGGCCGTGGTGACAACCGCCGCACTGGGCTTCACCGACAACACCGCCGTGTGGGCCGTTCTGCGCTTTCTCTCCGGGCTGTCGAGTACGGCGGGGCTGCTGCTGGCCTCGGGTCTGGCGCTGAACTGGCTGATCCGTCACGGTCACCGGCCCGAGCTGGGTCTGCATTTCACCGGGCTGGGGCTAGGCATCGTGGTCTCGGGTCTGGCCGTTGGCGCCATGATGGATCGGCTCGGCTGGGCGCAGCAATGGGTGGGGCTGGGCCTGCTCGGTCTGGTGTTTTTCGTGCCCGCCTGGCTATGGCTGCCCTCACCCGCAGCGCCCGGGCCCTTGGGAGGCGCTGCCGCAAAAACCGCTGTCGTTCCGCCCTCGAAACGCTGGATGGCTTTGTTCATCGCCGTCTATTTCTGCGCCGGTTTCGGCTATGTGATCAGCGCGACCTTCATCGTCGCCATTCTCGACAAACTGCCGGCGCTGGCGGACAAGGGCGGCTGGGTCTGGGTGATCGTGGGGCTTGCCGCGGCGCCGTCGAGCTTTGTGTGGGATCGACTGGCGCGCAGCATGGGTGACCTCCAGGCGTTGCTGCTGGCGTTCGGGCTGCAGACCGTCTCCATCATCCTGCCCGCGATGACGCTCAATCTGCCGCTGAACCTGCTCAGCGCCGTGCTGTACGGCGGCACGTTCGTGGGCATCGTCAGCCTCACCCTGACGCTGATCGGCCGCAGCTTTCCCGACAACCCCGCCAAGGCCATGGCCCGGCTGACTTTGAGCTACGGTGTGGCGCAAATTGTCGCCCCGGCAATGGCCGGCTCGATTGCTGCGCAAACGGGAAGCTACCGCGGGGCGCTCGTCATCACGGCGGTGGTGATGGTCGCAGGCATGGGGCTGTTGCTGGTGATGCTGCGCGACGCCGCACGGCAAGCGCAGCCAAGTTGATCAGGCCGTGGCAAGCAGCGCGCGCATGTATTGCGCCGTGCCCTCTTCCACCGTGGCGAAGTGATGAGTGCAGCCTGCGGCCCGCAAATGAGTGAGATCGGCCTGGGTGTGACATTGGTACTTGCCCACCAGCGCATCGGGGAACGGAATGTAGGTAATCTCGCCCGATTCCACCAATTCCGCCAGACTCAAGGCCGGTTGCCCCGACTCCAGCCGCAGGGTGTTGACCACGGTTTGCGCCACATCGTTGAACGGCTGCGCACGGCCTGAACCCAGGTTGAAAATACCGCTCTTGCCCGGGTGATCGAAGAACCAGAGATTGACGGCCACGACATCGTCGATCCAGACAAAATCGCGTTCCTGCAAGCCGGGACCGTAGCCCTGATATTCGCCAAACAGCTTGACCTGGCCGTGTTCGCGGTATTGGTTGAAGTGATGAAACGCCACCGACGCCATGCGTCCCTTGTGCTGTTCGCGCGGGCCGTACACGTTGAAATAGCGAAAGCCTGCGATCTGCGTGGTGGCATGCGGCAGCACGCGCCGCACCACCTGATCGAACAACATCTTGGAGTAGCCATAGACGTTGAGCGGGCGCTCGAACTCGGGCGACTCACGAAACACGCTGCTGGCGCCGTAGGTGGCCGCGCTGGACGCATAGAGCAGGCGCACGCCCTGCTTCTGCCCGGCGTCGAGCAGCATGCGGCTGTTGCGGTAGTTGTTGTCGAGCATGTAGCGGCCATCGTGTTCCATCGTGTCGGAACAGGCGCCCTGGTGAAACACGGCCTCGACCTTGCCGTAGTGCCCGCTGGCGAACTGTTCGAAGAACACCGTCTTGTCGATGTAGTCGCAGATCTGCAGGTCCACCAGATTGTGAAACTTGTCGCCGCGGGTGAGGTTGTCCACCGCGATCACTTCGGTAATGCCGCGGGCGTTGAGCCCTTTGACGATGTTGCTGCCGATGAAACCGGCCGCGCCGGTGACGATGACTCTCATGCCTGCTCCCAGAGTTCCTTCGGCGTGACGCTGGCAGTGCCCAGCTTGCCGACCACGATGCCCGCCGCACGGTTGGCCGTACGCACCGCGTCTTCCATGGAAAGCCCCGCGCCGAGCATCACGGCCACCGTGGCAATCACGGTGTCGCCCGCACCGGAGACGTCGTACACCTCTTTGGCCTCGGTAGGAATATGCAGTTCACCGGTCTCGGTATACAGACTCATGCCTTCTTCCGAGCGCGTCAGCAACAGCGCCTTGAGGCCGAGTTTTTTGCGCAGGCCCTGCGCACGCGCGGTGAGGTCTTGTTCACTGCTCCAGTCGCCCACCACTTGCGCCAGCTCGGCGCGGTTGGGGGTCAGCAGGGTGGCGCCGGCATAACGGCTGTAGTCGCGGCCCTTGGGATCGACCAGAATGGCCTTGCCCTGGGTGCGCGCCAGATTCATCATCTGGTCGAGGTGTTCGAGGCCGCCTTTGCCGTAGTCGGACAGCAGCACCACGTCGTGAAACGCCAGCTCCTGCTCGTAGCGTTCCATCATCGCGGCGAGCACTTCATGGTCGGGCTTGTGCTCGAAGTCGAGGCGGATGAGTTGCTGCTGGCGCGACACCACCCGCAGCTTGACCGTGGTCTTGAGCGTGGGATCTTGCCGCATGGCGTTGCGGATCGGGGTATCGACCAGCAGCGTGACCAGCTTGCGGCCCGGCTCGTCAGCGCCGACCACGGAAAGCAAGGTGGCCTGCGCGCCCAGCACGGCGGCGTTGAGCGCCACGTTGGCCGCGCCGCCCACACGGTCTTCGTCGCGCTGCACGCGCACCACGGGCACCGGCGCCTCGGGAGAAATGCGATCGGTCGAGCCAAACCAGTAACGGTCGAGCATGACGTCACCGACGATGAGCACGCGGGATTGGGCGAGTTGTTCTGCGTTCATGATCCGAGAAGAGAGAGTTCTTCCAGGCGGCGCGGCGGGTAAGTCTCCCACCCCTGACAGCCTGGACAGTGCCAGAAATATTGCCGCGCCTCGAAGCCGCAGGCTGCGCAGCGGTAGCGCTGGCGACTCCGCAGGGCATTGTCCACCGCGCCCTGCATGGCGGCGGCCGCTTCGGGCACGGTGGCGCCGGGCGTGGGGTGTTCGAGCACGCGCTTGAGCGCCAGCAGGCTGCGATGCGACTGCAGATAGTCCTGCGCGCACCGGGCCTGCGAGGCGGGATCGGGGTCGAGCAGCAGCACGGCGTCGAGCAGGTCGATGGCCGGGGTCTGCTGCAAACGCTGACGCAGCCACGTCAGCCCTTCGGCCACCTGCCCGAGCTGCTGACGCAGTTGGGCGATCTGCACCGCCGCCAGCGCAATGAATTCAGGTTGCACCAGATCGATGGATTCCAACATGTGCAAAGCCGATTCCAGTTCACCGTGCTGCTGCGCCCACTGCGCGCGCAGCAAGCGCGGCCGCACACCCTGAGGCGCCGCCTGCAGCGCGGCGTCGAGCGACTGCTGGGCTTCCTGCGCCCGCCCTGCCGCGTGATGTTGCACGGCCAGCTCGCACCAATACTGCGCAATCTGCCGCTGATAGGCGCCGGTGGCGCGCAGCTCCAGTTCGCCGGCACGCGCAATGGCCTTGTTCCAGTCTTGGGTGCGCTCGCTGATCTGCAGCAGCGCCGTCAGCGCCTGCGAGGCATAGGCGCTGCGGCGCAGATCTTCGTAGGCGGATTCGGCACGGTCGAGCAGCCCGGCCTTGAAAAAATCCTGCGCCAAGGCAAGTTGCGCACGTTCACGCGCTTCGCGCGGCAGATCGGCGCGGGCGAGCAGGTTCTGGTGTACCCGCACCGCGCGCTCATATTCGCCACGGCGGCGAAACAGATTGCCCAGCGCGAAGTGCAGATCGACGGTATCAGGATCGGCAGTCATGGCTTCGATGAAGGCGTCGATGGCCTTGTCCTGCTGCTCGTTGAGCAAGTGGTTGAGCCCGCGGTAGTAGGCCTGCGGAGCATCACGCCGCAGGGCGCGCTCCTTGCCCACCTGCCGTAGATCCACGCGCGCCGCCAGCCACCCCAGCGCGAACATCAGGGGCAGAATCAGCAGCCACCAAAGATCAAACTCCATCGATCGGCCTGTCGATCGGATGCTGCGGAAATTCAGCCGGAGCGACGGCAGTGGCAGCCGACGGCTTGGGCGCGGAGTCGCTGTCGCGCGCCACCCGGCCCTGCTTGCGGTGCCGCATCCACGAAGGCAGCAGCGCCAGCGCGCCCAGCAATGCGCCCAGGGCGAACACCACGAGCAGCAGCACGATCATGGGCGTGCGCCACTCGGTGCCGAACAGCAGGTGCAGGGTGACGGTCTCCAGATTGTTCAGCGCCAGACCGAACAAAAGCAGGAAGACCACCAACCGCAAAAACCAGCTCAGGATGCGCATGGAAATAAAACCGAAACAGGAAAGATAGGGACAACCGAGCAAGCATATTGCATTCCCCGCCGCGTGCCCTGGTGATGTGAAAAACTCTAGGTGGACAATAGCGGCCATCGTTCCGCCACTTCACGCCATCATCCCGCAACATGTCGCACCGTCCTCACGCCCTGCATTGCCCCGCCCAGACCGCCAGCGCCATCTTCACCGACGCGCAAGCCGCGCTCGATCAGGTGCAGGCCCTTTACACCGCCGCCATCACCCATCTGCGCGACAAGCTGGCCGAGTTCATCGCGGGAACCCTGCCGCCCGGCCGCGTGCGGGCCTGCTATCCGGTGGTGCGGGTGCGTATCGACAGCGTGGCGCATCCCGACTCGCGTCTGGCCTACGGTTTTGTCGCCGCTCCCGGCGTTTACGAAACCACCCTCACCCGGCCTGATCTGTTCGCCGACTATCTGCTCATCCAGTTCCAGTTGCTGCTGGCCAACCACGGGGTTGCGCTGGAAATCGGGGTGGGGGAACAGCCCATTCCGCTGCATTTCAGCTTTGCCGGTCAGGCGCACGTCGAAGGCCATCTCAGCCTGGAGCAGCGCCAGCAACTGCGCGATATTTTCGATCTGCCCGATCTGGCCGCGATGGACGACGGCATTGCCAACGGCGCCCACGACACGCCAGACGACCAGCCCATGCCGCTGGCCTTGTTTACCGCGCCGCGCATCGACTACTCGCTACATCGCCTGCAGCACTACACCGGCACCGCGCCCGAGCACTTCCAGAATTTCGTGCTGTTCACCAACTACCAGTTCTACGTCGATGAGTTCGTCCGCATGGCGCATGCCCTGATGAACCAGCCCGCCGCGTCTGCGACCGACGACGACGCGCCCTACACCGCCTTCGTCGAACCCGGCAACGTCATCACCCACCGGGCCACCGCCCAGGGCGCGGCGCGAACCGAGGGGCATGCCTCGACCCGACTGCCGCAGATGCCGGCGTATCACCTCATCATGCCGGGTCATGGCGGCATCACCTTGGTCAATATCGGCGTCGGCCCGGCCAATGCGAAGAACATCACCGACCACATCGCCGTGCTGCGGCCGCACGCCTGGATCATGCTCGGTCACTGCGCCGGGCTGCGTAACTCGCAGCGCCTCGGCGACTATGTGCTGGCGCATGGCTATGTGCGCGAGGACCACGTGCTCGACGAGGAACTGCCGCTGTGGGTGCCGATTCCGCCGCTCGCCGAGGTGCAGCAGGCGCTCGAAGGCGCCGTGGCTGACATCACCCAGTTGCACGGTTACGAACTCAAGCGCGTGCTGCGCACCGGCACCGTCGCCAGCACCGATAACCGTAATTGGGAACTGCTGCCCTACCCCGGGCCGGACCGACGCTTCAGCCAGAGCCGCGCCATTGCGCTCGACATGGAAAGCGCCACGGTGGCCGCCAACGGCTTTCGCTTCCGCGTGCCCTACGGCACCTTGCTGTGTGTGAGCGACAAGCCGCTGCATGGCGAGCTCAAACTGCCTGGCATGGCCGACCAGTTTTATCGCCAGCAAGTCGAGCAGCATCTGCGCATCGGCCTGCGCGCCATCGCGCGGCTGCGTCAGCAAACCATGGGGCGGCTGCACAGCCGCAAGCTGCGCAGCTTCGACGAAGTCGCGTTTCAGTAAAGCCTGAATTCAGGCCGTGTAGCGCACCTGATGCGCATCGGCATGAGGACGCGGCTGAATCTCGCCGATGATCCAGCCCGTTTCACCCTCGGCACGCAGGGTGGCGAGTACGGCTTCAACCTCGGCCGCGGCCACCACCATTACGAAGCCCACGCCGCAATTGAAGGTGCGACGCATTTCGGCGTCATCCACGCCGCCTTCGCGTTGCAGCCAGGCAAACAGCTCGGTCTGGCCCCAGGTGGAAGGATCGAGCACGCACTGCACATTTTCGGGCAGCACCCGCGGAATGTTTTCGCTCAAGCCGCCGCCGGTGATGTGGGCCATGCCCTTGATCGCGTGCTGCGCCAGCGCCTTCAGCACGGGTTTGCAGTAAATGCGCGTCGGCGCCATCACCGCGCTGCGGAAATCCTGTCCATCGAGGGTCGTCGGCAGCTCACCAGGCCCGCTGCGAGCGATGATCTTGCGCACCAGCGAATAGCCGTTGGAATGCGCGCCGCTCGACGCCAGGCCGATGACCCGATCGCCGGCCGCGATGCTGCGACCGTTGATGATGCCGCTTTTCTCCACCGCGCCCACGGCAAAACCCGCCAGGTCATATTCGCCCGCCGGATACATTCCGGGCATTTCTGCGGTTTCGCCGCCGATCAGCGCGCAACCGGCCTGCTCGCAACCCTGCGCCACACCGCCGATCACTTGCGTGGCGGTCTGCACCGCCAGCTTGCCGCAGGCGAAATAGTCGAGAAAGAACAGCGGCTCGGCCCCCTGAACCAGCACATCGTTGACGCTCATCGCCACCAGGTCGATGCCCACCGTGTCGTGTCGGTTCCACTCGAACGCGAGCTTGAGCTTGGTGCCCACGCCATCCGTCCCCGACACCAGCACCGGCTCGCGATAGCGCTTGGGCACTTCGAACAGCGCCCCGAAGCCGCCGATGCCTGCCAGCACGCCGTCGCGCAGCGTGCGCCGGGCCAGGGGCTTGATCGCATCGACCAGCGCATCTCCAGCGTCGATATCCACACCGGCGTCGCGATAAGTCAGGGGAGTTTTTTGCATGATGGGCAGCAGAGTGAGGAACGAGAGCGCGAGACATCGAATCCCGGCGCAGAGAACAGGTGACACAACAGGTGGCACGGCACGGTAGCGCAGCACCCGCCCCGCATAAAATGCCAAGGCGAAGATTTTATCGAGTGCGCGCACGCGCCTCCTGCTTCGCTCCGACGCTGGCGCCGTTGCGCAAGCCTTTTTCCCCGACGCCCCGACCGCCCCCATGCTCCTGACCCCTCCCGTCAAGAATGCCCTCATCTGGCTGGGCATCGGCCTTGTCGCGCTCTGGCTGATCTGGCTGCTCGGCAGCATCCTGATGCCCTTTCTCGTCGGGCTGACGCTGGCCTACGTGCTGCACCCGCTGGTTGAGCGACTCAAGCGGCGACGCATTCCGCGCGCACTCGGCGCTGCGGTGGCGATCATCGTGGCCATCGGTCTTTTCGTCGGCCTGTTTCTCTTGCTGGTGCCTGTGGTCACGGAAATCGTGCCCTTGATACGCGAAAAATTCCCGCTGCTGCTCCAGACCATCATCAACTGGGGCACCCCGCTGCTGGCGCGATTCGACATTCATGTGAAGTTCGATACCGCCAGCGTGCAACAGACCCTGACAAAATTTCTTTCCGCGCACGGCGAAGACTGGGCCGGGCTGCTGCTGCGCTCGGCCAGCACCGGGGGCGTGGGGCTGCTGATCCTGCTGGGCAACCTCACGCTGATTCCGGTCGTGGCCTTTTATCTGCTGCTCGATTGGGAGCCCACGCTGGCGCGAGTGCGCAGCCTGATCCCGCCCAAACACCGCGACGCCGTGTTGAGTTTCTTCCACGACTGCGACGTCATCCTCGGCCAGTATCTGCGCGGACAGTTGCTGGTCATGCTGATTCTGGCGTTTTATTACTCCCTCGGCCTCGTGATTGCCGGATTCAGTCTGGCCCTGCCTGTGGGCATCTTCACCGGGCTGGCGGTGTTCGTCCCTTACGTGGGCTTCGGTCTGGGCCTGCTGCTGGCGCTGCTGGCCGGGGCGCTGCAATTTCTGAGTTGGTACGGCGTGATTGCCGTGGCCATCGTGTACGGCATCGGCCAGTTGATCGAGAGCCTCTACATCACCCCGAAGTTCGTCGGCGAGAGCATTGGTCTGCATCCCCTGCTGGTGATTTTCATTCTGCTGGCCTTCGGCACCCTGTTCGGCTTCTGGGGCATTCTGCTCGCCCTGCCCGCGGGCGCCCTGCTGCTGGTCGTGGTGCGCCGCCTGCTCGCCTGGTACCGGCAGAGCGCGCTGTTCGCCTGACCCATGCTGCAGATCGCGCACCAGCAGATTCTGCCGCTGGAATGGCAGGACGAACGCAGCTTCGAAAACTTCGACCCAGGCGTTCAGCCCGGCAATGCTCTTGCGCTGCAAGCCCTGCATGACCTGCTGCAACAGCGCCGCCACGGTGCGCTGTATCTCTGGGGCGAGACCGGCAGCGGCAAAAGCCACCTGCTGTGGGCCGCCTGCCACGAGCTCCAAACGCAGGGACGTTGGGCGCTGCTGCTCAGCCCGCAAACCCCCGCCTCGGCTTGGCCCGATGTCACCGATCTGCTCGCCCAGCAAGCCGGTGGTCTGCTGGCGGTGGACGACGCGCAGCAGCTTGCCGACTGGCAGCAGGACTGGCTGTTCGGTCTGTACAACTCCGCCCGCTCGGCCGAGCTCGCCTTTCTCGCCTGCGGCAACGCCGCCCCAGCCGCGCTGCCCCTGCGCACCGACCTGCGCACCCGCCTGAGCTGGGGGCTGGCGCTGCGCCTGCAAGCGCCCGACGACGCCGTGCGCGCCCGCGTGCTTCAGCGCCTGGCGCACGAACGCGGCTACTCACTCAGCCCTGAATTGCTGCACTACATGCTGACCCACCTCAGCCGCGACCTCTCGCAGCTGGGTGTGCTGATGGCCGCGTTTGACCGCTATGCTTTGGCAGCGCAGCGACCGGCCACCGTGCCTCTGCTCAAATCGCTGCTGGCCGCACAGCCGCAATTGCTGCATGCGACGTCGCCCGAATCCGTTTCAGGCTGAGCCCTACAGACCCAGCCTTCACACTCCATGCGCAAGCTAGCCCTCTTCGATCTCGACAACACGCTGATTCCTTTCGACTCCGACCATGCCTTCGGGCAATACGTTGCCGAGCTGGGCTGGGTCGATGCCGAGCAACACCGCCAGCAAAACGAGGCGTTCTATCGGCAGTACAAGGCCGGCACCCTCGATCTCGCCGCTTATCTGCATTTCGCCCTGCAGCCGATTGCCGGGCGCGACCTCGACGAGCTGCACGCCGCGCATGCCGCTTTCATGCGCGACGTCGTGCAGCCGCAAATGCAACCGGCCGCGCAGCAACTAGTCGACCGTCATAAAGCCGCAGGCGATCTGTGCTGCATCGTGACTGCAACCAATACCTTCGTCACCCGCCCCATCGCCGACGCCTTCGGCGTCGAGCACCTCATCGGCGTCGAGCTCGAACGCGACGGCCAGGGCCGCTACACCGGCAACTGGGTGGGCATTCCCTCGTTCCGCGAAGGCAAGATCGTTCGCACTGAACAATGGCTGGCCGCGCAAGGCCTGGGCTGGAGCGATTTCGATCAAATCTGGTTCTACAGCGACTCCATCAATGATCGCCCCCTGCTCGAACACGCCACCCACCCCGTGGTCGTCCATCCAGACCCCTTGCTGGCCGCCGTCGCCCAGGAAAAAGGCTGGCCCAAACTTGACTTGTTGACATGATCCGCAAATTCATCAGCCGCCTGTTCACCTCGAACAAGGGCGAAGACACTCCGCAGCGCCGTGGCCAACGCCGCGACCTGCCCCGCGCCCAGCACCAGATCGACGCCAGCCGCCTTTCGCAGAACGCCCGCAACACCGTGCAAACCCTGCAGCAAGCCGGTTTCGAGGCCTACATCGTCGGCGGCGCGGTGCGCGATCTGCTGCTGGGCCTCAAGCCCAAAGACTTCGACGTCGCCACCAATGCCACGCCCGAGCAGGTCAAGCCGCTGTTCAAGCGCGCTTTCATCATCGGCCGACGCTTTCGCATCGTGCACGTCATGTATGGCCGCGACATCATCGAAGTGTCCACCTACCGCGCCCTGCACGACGCACAGGCCGCCGAGTCCGTGGACGGCAACGAGCGCACCTCGCGCCGCGCCCTGGCCGACAAGACCCTGGCGGTGGACAGCAGCGGCCGCGTGCTGCGCGACAACGTCTGGGGCACACTCGACGACGATGCCGAGCGCCGCGACTTCACCATCAACGCCCTGTATTACGACCCGATCCGCGACGTGGTGGTCGACTACCACCGGGGCATGAAAGACCTGAAAGAACGCCGCCTGCGCATGATCGGCGACCCCGCCGCCCGCTACCGCGAAGACCCGGTGCGCATGCTGCGCATCGCCCGCTTCGCCGCCAAACTCGGCTTCGATATCGACCCGGCCACGCTCGCGCCCATCGGCCCCAGCGCCGATCTGCTCGCCAACGTCCCCGCCGCCCGCCTGTTCGACGAAACCATCAAGCTGCTGCAGACCGGCCACGCGGTCGCCTCGCTGCAGCAACTCCGGCGCCTGGGCCTGCATCACGGCCTATTGCCTCTGCTCGACCCCGTGCTGGAAAAACCCGAAGGCGAACGCTTCATCATGAATGCGCTGCAAGACACCGACGAGCGCATCGCCCAGGGCAAGACCGCCAGCCCCAGCTTCCTCTTCGCCTGCCTGCTTTGGCATGACGTGGAGCAACGCTGGAACACGCTGCTGGCCGAAGGCATCGCCCCCCTCATGGCGCTCGATCAGGCCGCTGACGAAGTGCTGGCCGCGCAGGCCGAGCGCCTGGCCATACAGCGGCGCATCGCCACCGACATGCGTGAAATCTGGTCGCTGCAATCGCGGTTTGAGCGCCGCACCCCGCGCTATGCCAACAGTCTGGTCGAACACCCGCGATTTCGCGCCGCCTACGATTTTCTCAGCCTGCGCGCGCGCAGCGGCCAGGCCGAGACGGAGTTGGTGCAATGGTGGGAAGCGTTCCAGTTCGCCGACGCCGAAGGCCGTGCCGACATGCTCGCCACGGCGCCGCAGCCCAGCGCTGCAAGCAAACCCCGGCGGAGGCGGCGGCGCAAAAAGCCATCTGAAGCGGACCCTGTCAACAGCGCCAGCAACGACAGTTCCGATTGAAACGCGATGTCCTGCGCCGATGACGTCGAAGCGTTCATCGCCCTTGGCGCCAATCTGGGCGACGGCGCAGCCACCCTGCGCGCTGCGGTGCAAGCCATCGACGCCCTGCCGCTGACACGCGTCGCTGCCCGCTCCAGCCTCTACCGCACCGCCCCGCAGCACGCCAGCGGCCCCGACTACTGGAATGCCGTCATTCTGGCGCGCACCGCCCTATCGCCCGACGCCTTGCTCGACGCCCTGCTGCGCATCGAATCCGACCTCGGCCGTCAGCGTCCCAGCGGCGAAATCAACGCCCCGCGCACCCTCGATCTCGACCTTCTGCTCTACGGCACTCTGCAACGCCAGAGCGAACGGCTGACCCTGCCCCATCCGCGTATGGCACAGCGCGCCTTCGTGCTGGCCCCGCTGGCCGAAATCTGGCTGGAAGGCCGCATCGACGGCACGCGCGTCGCCGAACTAGCCGAACAGCGCGTCGCCGAAGGTCAGGCGATCGAACAACTTGGGCCGCTCTGAATTGACCCCGACGAGAGCCCGTCGCCCCGGACTCAACTGCCGCCAAAAAATCGCTGCAGCACATAGGCGAGCCCACCGGTGAGCGAACCCACGCTCATGAACAGCGCAAAGATCACGATCAGCACCGGGCCCCAGCCGTTCGTACTGCGACGGTCAGCAGCCTCGTTCCAGCGCGCATCCCATTTGGCGTCCGGGGTGAGGCCGATCACCAGAGTCTGCACCACCACAGCGATAACCACCGCGACAAAAACCGCCAGCAAGGCCCAAGTCAGCGGGTCATCTTGATGATTGGCGACAAAGCGCCAAACCCCAAGAAAACCCAACAAAAACAAGGGACCGTGCAGCCAGGCCCACGGATCTCGCAAGCCGCGCAGGTAAAAGCGGTGTCCGCCGAACACGCCGGTCAGCAGAGCCAGCAAAGCGGCAGTGAATTTATTTTTGAATCCAGTCTGAGCAGTCATGGTGGGCAGTCAAACTGGAAAGGTATCGGCGCCCGCACCCAGCGCGCGTTGCATGAACACGACATCGAGCCAGCGATCAAATTTCCAGCCGACTGCGGGCATACGCCCCAGTTCCTCGAACCCACGCGCCCGGTGCAGTCCGATTGAACCGGCGTTTGCGGAATCTCCAATGACCGCGAGCATCTGCCGCGCCCCGCTCTGGGTACAAGTGTCGATCAAGGCATCGAGCAGGCGGCCGCCAACACCTTGACGCAACCCGTTCGGGGCAATGTAGACGGAGTCTTCGACCGTAAACCGGTAAGCCTCGCGCGCCCGGAACCAGTTGGCATAGGCGTAGCCGATGATCTCCTGGCCGCGCACGGCGACCAGCCAGGGCAGCCCGCGCGACTGCACTTCCTGCAGTCGGCGCAGCATCTCGGCATCATCAGGCGCCTGGGTTTCGAAGGTGCCCGTTCCATGCAGAACATGGTGAGCGTATATGGCGGTGATGGCGGGAACATCTGCCGCAGCGGCGGCGCGAATCGTGAATTCAGGCATGAAGTGCAATATTGGGAAAGGGCATGTTTATAATGGCGAGTTTATTCGAGCGCCGTGCCCCAAGTTTTTGAAGGCAATACTCGTCCGACGAACAGTTGCCCTACAACACCGGTATTTGCTGCAAGGCACCTACCCTGAAAGCCTGGTTACACGCGGTTGGTTGCCAGAGCTTGGCCCAAGCGACGCCCAAACACATGGCCCACGACCCCCTCGTTGGCTCTCATTTTTTTGACAAGGAAGCAAAATGGTTGTGATCCGTCTGACCCGTGCCGGTGCCAAGGCACACCCCTTCTACCACATCGTCGCCACCGATTCGCGTAGCCGTCGTGATGGTCGCTACATCGAGCGCCTGGGTTATTACAACCCGGTTGCCCGTGGCGCCGAAGTGCCTTTGCACATCGCGACCGAGCGTCTGAACCACTGGACCAGCGTGGGCGCACAGGTCTCCCCCACCGTGCAGCGCCTCGTGAAAACCGCGCAGAAGTCTGCTTAATTAATGGGCTAATCGGCGGGCTAAACGGCGGATCAGTCGGTCGCGGCTTGATCGGTCAGCCTGACGGGTTTTGCCTGCAGCGGGTCGGCTGAAAAGTCGTCCCGCTTTTTAGTTGCTTTTTTCATCCGTGCACCGGCTTGTAACGTGGACACTCCAGACGACCTTTACCTCGTGGGTCACATCCTCGACGCCTGGGGCGTGCGCGGCTGGGTGAAGGTCGCCCCGGACGCTCCGCAAGCGACCGCGTTGCTCAAATCCAAGACTTGGTGGCTCAGCCGTCCGGGCTTTGATAACGAGCCCACGCCGATTGCGGTACGTCTGGTTCGGCGTCACGGCAGCGCCCTGGTCGCACTGCTCGAAGGACCGGAAGACCGCAGCGGCGCCGAGGCGCTGCGCGGGCGTCAGATTGCCGTGCGACGTGCCGACTTCCCCCCGCCTGACGAGGGCGAGTTCTATTGGGCCGACCTGATCGGCTGCGAGGTGCGCACCCCGGAAGGGGCCGATCTCGGCCGCGTGACGGGCTTGATGGAAAGCGCCGCCCACGCCGTTTTGCGCGTGCAGATTCCGCAGACCAGTCCAGACGCCAAACCGCGCGAACGGCTGATTCCCTTCGTCGAGGCTTACATCGTCTCGGTCGATCTGGCCGCGAAGACCCTCATCGCCCTGTGGGACGCCAGTTACGACTGACCTGCCCCATGCTGCGCTTTGATGTCATCAGCCTGTTTCCCGCCTATTTCGAGCCGTTGAAGCGCCACGGCGTATCGCGCCGCGCCTTCGACTCGGGACAGTTGCAACTGCAATGCTGGAACCCGCGCGATTTCACTACCGATGCGCACCGAACCATCGATGACCGCCCCTACGGCGGCGGCCCCGGCATGGTCATGCTGGCCGAGCCGCTGGAGCACGCGCTCGACGCCATCGCCGACGACCGGCGTCTCGCATCGCACCCCGAAGCCCCGGTCTGGCTGTTTTCGCCGACCGGGCGGCGCGTCGATCAGCGACTCGTGGAAGACCTGGCCCAATCCGGTGGCGTGACCTTGCTTTGCGCCCGCTACGAAGGTGTGGATCAACGCCTGATCGACCGTCGGGTGGACGCGGAGATCAGCCTTGGCGACTTCGTGCTCTCGGGCGGTGAGATTCCGGCCCTGGCGCTGCTCGATGCCGTCTGCCGATTGCTGCCGGGCGTGCTGGGCAGTGCCGATTCCGCCCAGCAGGACAGCTTTTCGAACGGCCTCCTCGACTGCCCGCATTACACACGGCCAGAGCACTATCAAGGCCACGGCGTGCCCGAAGCCCTGCTCAGCGGCGATCATGCCCGCATCGCTCAATGGCGCAGGGAACAGTCTTTGCGCCTGACCTTGCAGCGGCGCCCTGACCTGATCGCGCAGATGCACGCTGCCGACCAGTTGAGCCAGAAAGATCTGCGATTTCTGGCTGCTCTGGGGTATACTCTTTAGGTTTGATCCTCTGCTGGCCTAGCCGCCAGGCTGACTGCACTTGTTAGTGCATCTCAGGGCTGCGGCAACCACAACTGACCCACACCGGCACGGCAAGATCATTGGAGAGCATGAAATGAATCTGATCGCAACTCTGGAGCAGGAAGAAATCGCCCGCGTCAGCGCTGGCAAAACTTTTCCCCAGTTCAACCCGGGCGACACCGTCATCGTGTCCGTCAAGGTGGTTGAAGGCAACCGCAAACGTAACCAGGCCTATGAGGGTGTGGTGATCGCCAAGCGCAACCGCGGGCTGAATTCCAGCTTCATCGTGCGCAAAATCTCGGCCGGCGAAGGCGTGGAGCGTACTTTCCAGCTGTATTCGCCGCAGATCGCGTCGATCGAAGTCAAGCGTCGTGGGGATGTGCGCCGCGCCAAGCTGTACTACCTGCGCAGCCGCTCCGGCAAGTCCGCACGCATCAAGGAAAAGCTGGTACTCAAGTCTGCCGCCGCGGCGCAGGCAAACGCAACTGCAGCAGCCTGATACGCGTTTGTATACGCCGTTTATGTAAGCGTTTGTCCCTGGTCATACCGGCCCAGCCGGATCACCGCCGAAGCCGACTTGCACTGCACGTCGGCTTTTTTGTTTTCAACGTCAAACGTGTCCACTCTTCGCCTCACGCCCATCGACCCCGAAAGCGCTGACCTGATCGGTCGCGATGAAGGTCTGCCCGCCGTCGCCCCGGAGCGGCTTGAGCCGGATTGGCTACGGCGCCGCTTTGCGTCGCCCACCGCGTGGACACCGGAGCTGTTTGAAGATTCACTACGCCTAAGTTCCCAAGCGCTGCGAGGCGCCGCCGTTCTGATTGCATTGGTACCGCGCGCCGAAGGGCTGCAGGTGCTGCTCACCCGCCGCAATCTCTACCTGCACGAGCATGCCGGCCAGATCAGTTTCCCCGGCGGGCGCTGCGACCGCCAGGACATTCATCCTGCCGCCACCGCACTGCGCGAGGCCCATGAGGAAATCGGCCTGCGCCCGGCGGGAGCCGAAGTGCTCGGCACGCTCCCGCTGTATTGCACCGCATCGCGCTACGCCGTCACCCCCGTGGTGGCCCTCATTCCCGCCGCCGAAAACCTGCAGCCTCAACCCGACGAGGTCAGCGAGGTGTTTGAAGTACCGCTGGCCTTCCTGATGAACCCCCGGCATCACGAGCTTCGGGAGTGGACGCCGGGCCACGACCTTGCGCTCAATCCTGTTGCCGTGCGGCGGCGGTTCCTGGTCATGCCCTATGTCGCAAACGGGCAGCGCTATGTCATCTGGGGAGCGACGGCCGCCATGCTGCGCAATCTGTACCGCTTGCTGATTGCGTGAGGCGAAGCCCAGCCGTTCCCGCACGCACCGACGAACATGCGAGGCGCAAAAGGCTTGTTCAGGCTTGCCTTAGGATAGATATATGGCTTTTCTCTCCGTTCTGATCGCCCTGCTTGTCGAGCAACTCAAACCCCTGGGGCGCGGCAGCGCCGTGTATCGGCTGCGCCAGAGTCTGGCCGATGTTGCGGCGCGCAACTTCGATGCGGGACGGCCGCATCACGGCGTCGCGGCCTGGTTCATCGCCGTGTTGCTGCCCACCTTGGTCACACTGGCGATTTATCTCGTCGCGCTGCACTACAGCCTGCTGCTGGCCCTGGCGTGGAATGTGGCGGTGCTGTATTTCACCCTCGGTTTCCGCCAGTTCAGCCACTACTTCACTGACATCCAGGACGCGCTCAATCACAACGATGCCGCCACCGCCCGCAGCCTGCTCAAACAATGGAAGGCGCTCGATACCGTGGACATGAGCACCAGCGACGTCACCCAGCAGACCATCGAACATGCCCTGGTGTCGGTGCAACGCTATGTGCTGGGCGTGTTCTTCTGGTTCATTCTGCCCATCGGCCCGGCGGGCGCCGTGCTGTATCGCCTCAGCGACTATGTGGCGGGCAAATGGAATCATGCCGACAGCGAAGCCAGCCCTGCGCTGCAGAGCTTCGCGCAAAAAGCCTTCGATCTGCTCGACTGGGCGCCCGCCCGCCTGACTGCCAGCGGTTACGCCATCGTCGGCAATTTCGAGGATGCCGTCGATATCTGGCGCGGCTATTCGCAGCTCTGGGCCAACCGCAATACCGGGGTGATGCTGGCCTCTGCCGCCGGTGCGGTAGGCATTCGTCTTGGCGCAACAGCCGCTGCCACGCCCGCCGCCCCGACAGAGCCCGGCTGGACCCAGGAAGGCGAGAACGGCGATCTGGGCATGAGCGGCCTTGCGGCCGCGATGCCCGGCGCCATCCCCCAACCCGCGCATTTACGCAATGTGGTGGGGCTGGTGTGGCGCTCGGTGCTGCTGTGGATGCTGCTGTTGGCCATGCTCAGCGTGGTCAGCTGGGTGAGCTGAAACCTAGCTGAGAACCCCGGCCGGGCCACGGCCAGCCCGGGGAAAGTGTTTAGCCCGGCTTACCCCGCCAGCAAAGCGTTGACCCGGCGAACATAGGCTGCCGGATCGTCGAGTTGACCGCCTTCGGCCAGCAGCGCCTGATCGAACACCACCTGAGCCAGATCGTCGGCGTGGGCCGCGTCTGCCGCCACGCGCTTGACCAGCACATGCGCCGGATTGATCTCCAGCACCGGTTGGGTGGACGGCATTTCGTCGCGCCCGGCCTGCTTGAGCAAGCGCGCCAGATGCGCACTCATACCATCGTCGGCGGCGACCAGACAGGCCGGAGAATCGACCAGCCGCTCGGAAATGCGCACCTCTTTCACCCGCTCGCCCAGAGCCTGCTTGAAGCGCTCGATCAGTGCCTGATGATCGGCGGACGGCTCTTTGTCGTCCTTGGCCTCGTCGGCCTTGTCATCTGCGCCCTTGATGTCGCTGAGATCAACCGCCCCACGCGCCACCGATTGCAGCGGCTTGCCCTCGAACTCGTTGAGGAAGCCCAGCATCCACTCGTCCACCCGATCGGTGAGCAACAGCACCTCGATGCCCTTCTTGCGGAAGATTTCGAGCTGCGGGCTGGAGCGGGCGATTTTCGGCGTCTCGGCGGTGATGTAGTAAATGGCTTTCTGACCTTCCTTCATACGCGCGACATAGTCGGCCAGAGACACGCTCGGCGCATCATCCTCGCTGTGCGTGGAGGCCGCGCGCAGCAGCTTGGCCAGGCGCTCGCGGTTGCTGAAATCTTCGCCGAAGCCCTCCTTGAGTACCGCGCCAAACTCGGCCCAGAACTCGGCGTACTTATCGCGCTCGGCCTGATCTTCGCTGCCCGCCAGATCTTCGAGCATGGACAGCACGCGCTTGACCGAGCCTTCACGAATGGCGCGCACGTCGCGGCTTTCCTGCAGCATTTCGCGCGACACATTCAGCGGCAGATCGGCGCTGTCGATCACCCCGCGAACGAAGCGCAGGTAGGTAGGCATCAGGCTTTCGGCGTCATCGGTGATGAACACCCGCTTCACATACAGCTTGACCCCGGCTTTCTGCTGGCGGTCCCACAAGTCCATCGGCGCCTTGGCCGGGATGTAGAGCAACTGGGTGTATTCACTGCGGCCTTCAACGCGGTTATGCGTCCAGCGCAGCGGCGGCTGAGCGTCGCCGCTGAGCTGCTTGTAGAACTCGAGATACTGGCCTTCGGTCAGCTCGGACTTGCTGCGCGTCCACAACGCCGCGGCGCTGTTGATCTGCTCCCACTCGTCGGTGGCGACGTATTTGCTCTGCTCGGCGTCCCAGTTCTCCTTGCGCATTTCGATGGGCAGGGAGATGT
>NZ_JBYCKI010000129.1:0-2031 GCF_057473305.1 Thiomonas sp. TH-17 | reverse complement strand
GTGACCTGGTGCATCGGTCATCTGGTGGAGGCGGTTCCGCCCGAAGGCTACGGCGAGCAATACAAGCGCTGGGCCATCGAGCAACTGCCCATTCTTCCTGAGCGTTGGCGTGTCGAGCCCAAGGCGGCGACCGCAGCGCAATTCAAAGTCGTGCAGCAGCTCGTCGCCAAGGCGGGCGAGCTGGTGATTGCGACCGACGCCGACCGCGAGGGCGAGATGATCGCCCGCGAGATCATCGACCTATGCGGCTACCGCGGGCCGATTCAGCGCCTGTGGCTGTCGGCGCTCAACGATGCGTCGATCCGCAAGGCGCTGGGTGCGCTCAAGCCGTCCGCCGAGACGCTGCCGCTGTATTTCTCCGCACTCGCCCGATCGCGCGCCGACTGGCTGATCGGGATGAACCTGAGCCGCTTGTTCACACTGCTGGGGCGCCAGGCCGGCTATAGCGGCGTGCTGTCGGTGGGGCGCGTGCAGACGCCGACGCTGAAGTTGGTCGTGGACCGCGATCGCGAGATCGCGCGCTTCGTCTGCGTACCGTTCTGGGCCATCGAGGTTGCGCTATCGCATGCAGGCCAGCCCTTCGTCGCAAGCTGGACGCCGCCGCAAGGCAGCACCGACGATGCGGGCCGCTGCCTGCAACAGCCGGTGGCGCAGCAGGCCGCCGAGCGCCTGCGCACGGCCGGCTCCGCCCAGGTGCTGTCGGTAGAAACCGAGCGCGTTCGCGAAGGGCCGCCGCTGCCGTTCGACCTGGGCACGCTGCAGGAGGTGTGCTCCAAGCAGTTGGGCCTCGACGTGCAGGAGACGCTGGACATTGCCCAGGCGCTGTACGAGACGCACAAGGCGACAACGTATCCGCGCTCGGATTCGGGCTACCTGCCCGAGAGCATGCTGGCTGAGGTGCCGACCGTACTCGACAGCCTGGTCAAGACCGACCCCAGCCTGCGGCCGCTGATCGAGCGCCTGGATCGCCAACTGCGCTCGCGTGCATGGAACGACGGCAAGGTGTCGGCTCACCACGGCATCATCCCGACGCTGGAACCCGCCAACCTGTCGGCCATGAGCGAGAAGGAGCTGGCCGTCTACCGGCTGATCCGCGCCCATTACCTCGCGCAGTTCCTCCCACACCATGAGTTCGACCGCACGATGGCGCAGTTCTCGTGCGGCGGTCAGTCGCTGGCGGCCGTGGGCAAGCAGATCGCCGTCACCGGCTGGCGCGAGGTGCTGGCGACGCCGGGGCCGGACGATGCCGATGGCGAGGATGCGCAGCGCAGCCAGGTGCTGCCCGCCCTGCATGCGGGCTTGTCCTGCCCGGTCGGCAAGGTGGATCTCAAGGCGCTGAAGACGCTGCCGCCCAAGCCCTACACGCAGGGCGAGCTGATCAAGGCCATGAAGACCGTCGCCAAGTTCGTGACCGACCCGCGGCTGAAACAGAAGCTGCGAGATACCACCGGCATCGGCACCGAGGCGACACGCGCCAACATCATCAACGGTCTGATCGGTCGCGGCTACCTGGTCAAGAAAGGCCGCGCCGTCCGCGCTTCCGACGCGGCATTCACGCTCATCGACGCGGTGCCCTCGGCCATCGCCGACCCCGGCACCACGGCGGTGTGGGAGCAGGCACTCGACATGATCGAGGCCGGCCAGATGGCGCTGGACACCTTCATCGAGAAGCAGTCCGTGTGGGTCGGCCAGCTCGTGCAGCAGTACCGCGGCGCAACGCTCTCGCTCAAGCTGCCGCCGGCGCCGGCCTGCCCGCAGTGCGGCACACCGATGCAGCAGCGCACGGGCAAGAGCGGCGCGTTCTGGTCCTGCTCGCGCTACCCGGACTGCAAGGGCACGCTGCCGATCGAGTCCCCGACGGGCCGGCGCAGCGCACCGCGCAAGCGGCGCGCTGCCTCCAAGGCGTCCTGATCCTCGCTTTTCCCCTGCCGCGCCGGCCACTTCACTGGCGGCGAGGCAAACGTCCCGCACCGCGCGGGACTCCAAAGCGCGCGTCTCCTTCTGCAACGGTGTGCGCGCCCCGTCTGCCCG
>NZ_JBYCKI010000128.1:0-18594 GCF_057473305.1 Thiomonas sp. TH-17 | reverse complement strand
TCGCCGTGGCCAACTACGTGCGCAGCCTCAGCGGCATGAAGCACGATGCCCAACTGGCGGCACAGGGCAAGCCCTTGTTCGCCACGGCCTGCGCGGCGTGCCACGCAGCGGATGGCACGGGCAACAAGGCTCTGGGTGCGCCCGATTTGGCCGACCCCAAGCGGCAGTGGTTGTTCGGGTCGAGCATCGAGACCATTTCTCACACCATTGAAAAGGGTCGTGCCGGCCAGATGCCGGCGCAAAAAGATTTTCTCTCGCCCGAGAAGATTCACTTGCTGGCAGCCTACGTTTACAGCATCAGCCACGGTGCGGAAGCGGCCAAGTAAGTCCAGTCCTCGATTCTTTTTATTCTCTGACCTGCATCGGGGCGCAAAATCAATTGCGCCCCGATGCCACTTGAGTCAGTCCCGTATTTATCAGCCCGGAACGTGCGATGAACGCCAAGGCGCCAGAACCCAGCGACGACGATATTTCAGCCTCTGAAGAGTGGCTGTACGAGGTCCGCAAAAAAATCTACTCCCGCTCGGTCACCGGCTGGTTCAACAACTGGCGTGTGATCATGGTGGTGTTCACCCAGGCGCTGTTCTACGGCTTGCCTTGGCTGCAGTGGGATGGGCGCCAGGCGGTGCTGCTCGATCTGTCCACCCGGAAGTTCTACTTTTTCGGCATGATTCTGTGGCCGCAGGACGTAATTTTTCTCGCCCTGCTGCTGATCATTTCGGCCTACGGTCTGTTTTTGTTCACGGCCATCGCCGGACGGCTGTTCTGCGGCTATGCCTGCCCGCAAACCGTGTACACCGAAATTTTCATGTGGATCGAGCGCAAGGTCGAGGGCGACCGGCTGGCACGCATCCGCCTTGACAGCGCCGATTGGAATGCCCGCAAGATCAGCAAGAAGACGCTCAAGCACGGGCTGTGGATTGCAGTGGCTTTGTGGACGGGTTTCACCTTTGTGGGCTACTTCACGCCCATTCTGACCTTGGCCGGTCAGGTCATCAGCGCCAGTCTCGGCCCCTGGCAGACGTTCTGGATTTTGTTCTACGGCTTTGCCACCTATGGCAACGCGGGGTTCATGCGCGAGCAGGTCTGCAAGTACATGTGCCCCTACGCCCGCTTTCAGTCGGTGATGATCGACAAGGACACGCTCGTCGTCACCTACGACACCGAACGGGGCGAGCCGCGCGGCAAGCGGGGCAAGCATGTCGATCCGCGCGCGGAAGGCAAGGGCGATTGCGTGGACTGCAGCATCTGCGTGCAAGTCTGCCCGACGGGCATCGATATCCGCGACGGCCTGCAATACATGTGCATCGGGTGCGGCGCCTGTGTCGATGCCTGCGATCAGGTCATGGACAAGGTGGGTTATCCGCGCGGGCTGATTCGCTACTCCAGCGAAAACGCCATGAAGAACAAGTGGAGCAAGCGTCAGCAATGGGCGCATCTGCTGCGACCGCGCATTCTCATTTACTCGGCGCTGCTGCTCGTCATGATGGGGTTGTTTGTCGGCGGGCTGGCCACGCGCGACCCCTTGAAGATGAACGTGATGCGTGATCGTGGCGTGCTGTCGCGCGAAATTCCCGGAGGTCTGGTCGAGAACGTCTATCAGATCCAGCTGATGAACACCACGGAAAAGGCGCGAAAGATTCGCGTCGAGGTCAAGGGGCTGGAGGGCGTTGCGGTGCATGATGGCGATGTCTACGAGTTGCCCGCGTCGACCAACATCCTCGAACCGCTGGAAGTGACCATTCCGGTCGACAACGCGAAGAAGGGCGTTTACAAAATCGAGATCATTGCCACGTCGGAAGGCGAAAAACCGATCTCTGCGTCGAGCAAGACCACCTTCATCGTCCCTTGAACACTTGACCCGCAGGAGATGTTTCCATGCAAACCGCCGCTTCCCGCCCCTGGTACCGTGAGCCATGGCCCTGGTTTTTGATCGCGCTCCCGCTGATCGCGGTTTTGGCCAGTGTGTACACCATCTTTCTCGCCAGCCGCGCCCCAGACAGCCTGGTGACCGACCACTATTACAAAAAAGGGCTCGCGGTGGGCGGCGACATTCAGCGCGAGCGACATGCCCAGGCCCTGCATCTTTCGGGGCAGATCTCGATCGCCGCCGGGCGCATTGACCTCAAGCTCAACCAGCAGATCGCTCCCGACACCCTGCACCTGATGTTGCGTCACCCTTTGTCCAAGCAGAAAGACGTGCAGATCGACCTGCACCGCGGCGCCTCAGGTACTTACAGCGCCTTCTCCCCGCCCCTTGAGGCCGTGCGTTACCGCGTGCATGTGGAAACGGCAGACTGGCGCCTCGCGGGCGTCTGGATTCCGGGGACGACGCTGACGCTCGAGCCGGGCGTCTGAACAAAACAAAGGGGCTCCTCTCGGAGCCCCTAGATTCACTTTTTGTCGCTTCAGAATGATCAGGTTTGCGGCATCAGCAATTCAGCGAGGGCGCGGCGATCAGTGATGCGGATCTGGCGCTGCGCCACATGAATCAACCCCGCGGAGTGAAACTTGGACATCAGACGGCTGACCGTCTCCAGCTTCAAGCCGAGATAACTGCCAATCTCTTCGCGGCTCATGCGCAAGACGAATTCATCGGGCGACAGGCCACGGGCCTTGAAGCGTTCGGACAAGTCGAGCAGAAAGCGGGCCAGCCGCTCATCTGCATGCATGCTGCCCAGAGAAAACTGATCTTGCTGCGCCCGCACCAACTTGCCGCCGACAATGCAATGCAGCTGATGCTGCAGCGCGGGCAGATCGCGCGTGGTGGTTTCCAGCGCGCGCAGATCGATTTCGCAGGCCTCGCTATCTTCGAGCGCGACCGTGTCGGTGAAATAGGTGTGCTGCCCCAGACCCTCCAGGCCCATCAACTCACCGGGAATGTGGAAACCGACAATCTGCTCGCGTCCGTCGGGGCTGGTGACATACGATTTGAAAGACCCCGCATGTACCGAATACACCTTGGTCATGGCCTGGCCGGTGCTGAAAAGCGCTTCGCCCTTCTGCACCCGCACGGTTGCCTGAATCACATCTCGGATACGCCCCATTTCCGACTGCTGCAGCGCAATCGGCAGGCAGAACTTGCTTTGAAAGCACACATCGCAAGGATGGGGTTTTTCCATCTGCGTAGCGGTGGGGGTCGGGGTCGATTTCATAGATTTGGATGTCGCGATATTTGCTTCAGTTGATGTTTACAGAATACAGCAGAACACCATGAATACAACCATTCCACTGACCCTATTGTTGATGGGCCTCACGGGCGGGCTGCACTGCGCCGCCATGTGCGGGGGACTGGTGGTGGCCTCCGAGCGCTCATCCACAGAGCATGTGCTCCTTCCTGCGCGTCGGTTGTTTCAAAACCAGTTGCAATTACAGGGCGCGCGGGTGTTGTCTTACACCATTTTGGGAGGAATCGCCGGTTTGATCGGGGCTGGGGTGTGGGCCGCGAGCGCGCGGCCGGTGCAACTGAGCCTTTTTACCCTTGGCAACCTGGTGCTCGTTGCGGTGGGCCTATGGATGATCCTGCAACAGGTGCTTTCACCACGCTGGCTAGCCTGGCAGCAGAAGTGGCTCGGCGGCAGTTGGGTTGGGCGTGGATTGACCCGGTTGACGCAACCTTTGTTGTCGCGGCTGCTGCCCTTCAACACCTTTCCCAAACGGCTGGGCGCCGGGCTACTTTGGGGTTTGCTGCCTTGTGGGCTGGTGTATTCAGCACTTTCTCTGGCGTTTCTCAGCGCCACGGCTTGGGAGGGCGCGCTGGCCATGCTGGCCTTCGGCCTGGGCACCCTGCCGCATATGCTGTTTGCCGGTCACACGCTGCGTTGGGTGAGTCAGCGCACCAATCAGCGCTGGTTTCACCTGGCTGCCGGGACGCTGCTCTTGCTGTTTGCCGCCTATGGCTTCTGGAAGTTGTTCAACGCGGGCAGCGAATTGCCGATGGGCGGCTGCGCCTGAGCGAAGCCCAGTTTTTAGGCGATATCGAAGGTGTGGATCTGGAAGTGCCCGGCGCGCAGGTCTGCGAAGTAGCGTTTGAGCGTTTGCGCCACGCTGCGAAAGGCGATCTGCTCCCAGGGAATGTCCGCTTCGTGAAAAAGCTGGACATCGAGGCTTTCTTCCCCCGCCTGCCATTGGGGCTGGGTGAGTTGCCCACGGTAAAAGAAATAGACCTGATTCGCAGGCAGCACATTGATGACGGCATAAAGACCATTCAGCGCCACTTCGGCGCCGGCTTCTTCTCGGGTCTCGCGAAGGGCGCCCACTTCGGTACTTTCGCCAATTTCCATGAAACCCGCGGGCAAAGTCCACAAACCATAGCGCGGCTCGATCGCCCGCTTGCAAAGCAGAACCTGCTGCCCCCAGGCCGGTATGACGCCGACGATGTTGCGCGGATTTTCGTACTGGATGTGCCCGCAGGCCGGGCAAACCGCGCGCGGACGGGAATCGCCTTCAGGAACGCGGTAGATCACCGGCGAGCCGCAGGCGGTGCAATGGCGTATGGGCGGATTGTGCATGGGGGCTTGGCTGAGTGCAGGAGGGCAGTCTATTTTGAAACCCAATGCGCTGCCAACTCGGTACCGTCTACGTACAAAAGTCCTAAACGCGTTGATGGCTTTAGGACTTTTGCACTTCTGTGCACTGCCGAAAACGATTAGATGGTGCCGGGAGCGGGACTCGAACCCGCACGCTTTTAAGGGCGCTGGATTTTGAATCCAGTGCGTCTACCGATTCCGCCATCCCGGCTGGGAGATCAGGCATTCGTGCATTTGTGCCTGACGGAAAGCAAAACGGGGAATCGAAATCCCCCGTCTATACTTTTTTGCAATTTTGGTGCCCAGAAGAGGACTCGAACCTCCACGCCTCGCAGCGCTAGTACCTGAAACTAGTGCGTCTACCAATTCCGCCATCTGGGCAACGAAGCTGAGCATCTTAGCATAAAGTTCGTGCTTGTAAAGACAGGGCCGCGCTTTTGAGGTTGATCGGGGTCCGCGGTGATAATGCACTAGTCAGAACAATGTTTGGCTTCATTTCCATGCGGCACCAAGGCCGCGACTCTGCAGTGGTCTGCAGTCAAAAAAAGGATATTCCGTGATTGTTGAAGGTATCGTGCGCGGTCATCGCGATGGTCATGGCTTTGTCACGCCCGATGATGGCGGCCCCGATGTGTATCTCCCACCGCAGCAGATGCGGACTGTGCTGCATCTGGACAGGGTGCGAGTACGTGTGGGCAAGCCCGATCGGCGGGGGCGGACTGAAGGGCAGATCATTGGCATTCTGGAACGGAGCACGCGCCCCATCATCGGGCGTTTGTTGCAGGAGGGCGGAACGTGGTTGCTGGCGCCCGAGGACAAGCGCTATGTGCAAGACATTCTGATATCGCCCGATGCCATTGGCAAGGCGCGTGCTGGTCAGGTGGTGAGCGCTGAAATCACCCAGCCGCCGCTGCCAAACGTGCAGCCGGTCGGGCGGGTGCTGGAGGTGTTGGGGGAACTCGATGACCCCGGCATGGAGATTGAAATTGCGGTGCGCAAATACGGCGTACCGCATTTGTTTTCGAGTGGCGCATCGCGCGAAAGTGCGGCTTTGCCAGACGCGGTTCGCGATGCCGACTCGGCCGGGCGCATCGATTTGCGCGATGTGGCGCTGGTGACCATCGACGGCGAGGACGCACGGGATTTCGACGATGCGGTGTATTGCGAGCCCGCGAAGGTTGGTCGCGCCAAGGGCTGGCGCTTGCTGGTGGCGATTGCCGATGTCTCGCATTACGTGCGCGAAGGGACGGAGCTCGATGCGGATGCGCTGGAGCGTGCGACCTCGGTGTATTTTCCCCGCCGCGTGATTCCCATGCTGCCGGAAAAGCTGAGCAACGGCCTGTGCTCGCTGAACCCTCAGGTGGATCGCCTGTGCATGGTGTGCGACGTGCTGATTACCGCACAGGGTGAGCTTAAGGCCTATCAGTTTTATCCGGCGGTGATGCGTTCGCAGGCGCGGTTGACCTACACGGAGGTTGCGGACATCTTGTCGAACACGGCGGGAAAGCTGGCGCGCGAGCGTGCGCCGCTGGTGCCGCACCTGCTCAATCTGCATGCTGTGTTTCACGCCTTGCTGAAATCGCGGCAGGTTCGGGGGGCGCTCGATCTCGATATTCCCGAAACGCAGATTGTGGTGAATGCCGCAGGCAAGATCGAGACCATCGTGCCGCGACATCGCAACGACGCGCACCGGCTGATCGAGGAATGCATGCTGGCCGCCAATGTGTGTGCCGCTGATTTTCTGGAGCGCAACAAACAGCTTGCGCTCTATCGCGTTCACGAAGGCCCCACGCCCGAAAAACTTGAAACGCTGCGCACCCTGCTGCGCAATCTCGGGCTCACGCTGGGCAGCAAAGGCGCGCCCGAACCTGCCGACTATCAGGCGCTGGCGCAGTCCATCGAGGATAGGCCGGACGCCCTACAGATTCAGACGCTTCTGCTGCGTTCCATGCAGCAGGCCATTTATACGCCGCACAACAGTGGGCATTTCGGCCTGGCCTATCCCGCCTATACCCATTTCACCAGCCCGATTCGTCGCTACCCCGATCTGCTCACGCATCGCGGCATCAAGGCCATCCTGCACGGTACGCATTACACCCCGAAGTTCAGCGAACGCATCGAACTCAATCGCGGTGAGCAGAACGCGCGCCGCGCGCCGCAGCGTCAGCTTGCGAGCGTGGCCCCGGCGGCCCCGGTGTCCAAGCAACAGGCCCAGGAGATGCCGATCTGGGAATCGGCCGGGCTGCATTGTTCGTCCAACGAGCGTCGCGCCGACGAAGCCAGCCGCGATGTCGAGAGCTGGTTGAAGTGCTGGTATATGCGCGACAAACTCGGCGAGGAGTATGCGGGCACGATCACCGCAGTGACCGGCTTTGGCCTTTTTGTGCAACTCGATGCCCTGTTTGTCGAAGGCCTGGTGCATGTCTCGGAGATTGGCGCCGATTACTTTCGCTACGACGAAGCGCGCGGCGAGTTGCGCGGTGAACGCACCGGCATTCGTTATGCCTTGGGCGGGCGTCTGCTCGTGCAGGTCAGCCGGGTCGATCTGGATGGTCGCAAGATTGACTTCCGTCTGGTGCGTGAAGGCGGCAAGACCAGCCCGTCGAACAAGCCTTTGCCGACTTCCGGGGAGATCAAGGGCGTCGACGAAGATGTGTTTGCGCTCAATCCGCAAATGTCGGCTGGCGTGCGCAAATCCCGAACGTCGGCAAACGGGGTGAGCAAAGGAGTAACCAAATCGGGCGGCAAGGGCCAGCGCGGCACGGCGGAGGCCGCGATCAAAACGGCAGCCGCGCCAGGTGCGAACGGCAAGGCGACGAAGGGAAAACCGTCCGCAGGTCGCAAGACCGGCAAGCCGACCAGCCCGCGCAAGCGGGCCCGCTGAACCGCTTGCAACCCGCTGCGATCAAACGCGACAGATGCCTGGACTCAAACAGCGGGCGGTACGGCGGGCGAAGCCGAAGCAACGGCGCGCTTATTGGGCCGCGTCTTGAGACGGCCTCGCTCTGAAAGCCGCATCCAGCTGCGCAGCGCGATCATGCTGGCCAGTACCATCGGGAAGGAGCCTGGAATCCACAGGATCAGGCCGCCCAGATGCTGGTCAGTCAATGGGTCTAGGCTCAGCGCGCGTCCGCAAATTTCATAGATCGGGTAATAGTCGGTCATGCTCAGGGCGAGGATGGCACCCCAGAGCATGGTCGGCAGCATGCCCAGCAGGGGCAGAAAAACCCGCTTTCCCGGCGAGAGATGGGCGGGCGGATTGGGGCGGGTGTCGAGAACCAGCCACCAGAACAAAAGGCCATCAAGCGCCATGCTCCAGTTCATCAACCGGTAGGTCGGCGCATTGAGCATGACAAAGGGGTGAAAAGACGGAATCAGCCAGAGCAATGCCATGCCGCCAAACAAAAAAGCGGCAAAGTAGGGGTTGAACAGCACGAGCTTGATCGCCCGCACAACTGCGTTGCGCTGAAAGGGTTTCAGCCAGCGCACCCTGATGCCAACGGGAATGCCGGCTCGCAGTGTGGCGAGCGGATAACTCCACATAATGAGCAGGGGCGCGAAATCATGCAGCGAAATTTGCTGCGAGATATGCACAAAAAACTGATGTTCGGCGTAGTAGTCCCAGCGGGTCTGGAAAGCCTGCCACATCAGCACCCATCCCAGCCAGAACCGAACCTGGCGCGAGACTGAAATCTTCCGTCTGCGGCAGCCGCGCACATAGAGAACAGCCGCAGTCGCCAACAGGACAAGGGCCGTTGGAGACGGTTCCCAGGGAATGAACCAACGCAGCAGGGAGTCCATGTGTGGAAGGGAAAAAAGAAAGTGCAATTCGCAATAAAACACGCACTTTAGCGCGCGACGACAGTCTCAAGGACGAGCCGCCGGCAAGACATGAAAAACCCGGCGCGAGGCCGGGTTGACAAAGCGGGGCGAAAACGGGTCAGTCGAGGGTGCGCAGAACGTCCCGAAGGGTTGACATAATCTGGTCGATCTGGCCGCGCTCGATGATGAGCGGCGGCGACAGCGCAAGGGTGTCGCCCGTGTACCGAACCAGCAGGCCGCGTGCGTAGCAGCCGACAAATGCTTCAAAAGCCCGCTTGCCCACGGCGGCAGGACGCGACTCCAGCTCGATGGCGCCAATCAGCCCGATATTGCGCAGGTCTTTGACGTGTCGTGCGTCTCGCAGGGCGTGCAGCGCTTCCTGCCAGTAGTGTGCAATGCCGTCGTCCTGCACACGGGTGAGCAGTTTGTCGCGCTTGTAAATCTTTTGCGCCGCGACGGCAGCAGCCATGGCCAGAGGATGGCCCGAATAGGTGTAGCCGTGGAAAAATTCGACGGCGCCGTCCGGAGATCCGTTCACGACCGTGTCGTAAATACCATTACGCACGAACACTGCGCCCAGCGGCACCGCCGCATTGTTCACCGCCTTGGCGGTGGTGATGATGTCGGGCGTGACCTTGAAATACTGCGCGGCAAACGGCGTACCCAGCCGACCATAACCGGTGATGACCTCATCGAAAATCAACAGGATGCCGTATTTGTCGCAAATCGCGCGCAGCCGTTCCAGATACCCCTTGGGCGGTACGAGTACGCCGGTTGACCCAGCGACGGGCTCGACGATCACGGCGGCGATATTGCTCGCATCGTGCAGCGCCACAATGCGTTCGAGATCTTCGGCGAGGTGTCCGCCCCATTCCGGTACGCCCCGCGAAAACGCCTGATGTTCAGGCGCGTAAGTGTGGGGCAGATGATCCACATTGGGCAGCAGCGAACCACGGAAAGTCTTGCGATTCGCCACCATACCGCCCACGGAGATGCCCCCGAATCCCACACCGTGATAGCCGCGCTCACGTCCGATGAACAGGGTGCGCGTTCCGTCACCCCGCGCCCGGTGATAGGCCAGGGCGATCTTCAGGGCCGAGTCCACCGACTCCGAGCCAGAGTTGGTGAAAAACACCTTTTTCAGATCGGCGGGGGCGATTTCGGCCAGCAGATTGGCGGCCTCGAACTGCACGGGGTGGCCCATCTGGAATGGGGGCGCATAGTCCATCTCCTGGGCCTGATGGGCGATGGCCGCGCTGATCTCCGGCCGACCGTGGCCCGCGTTGACGCACCAGAGCCCCGATGTGCCGTCCAGAATCTGCCGTCCGTCGTGAGAGCGGTAATACATGCCTTGCGCGCTGACGAGCAATCGGGGGGCGGCTTTGAACTGCCGGTTGGCGGTGAACGGCATCCAGAGCTGGTCCATCGACGGTAGCTCGGTCATTGCGCCAGAACGCTGAAGTTCGGCTTGATCCATGAAACTCTCCTGTGAACGGGAATGTGTGTGGCCCCGATGTTTTGGTCTGTGGGCCCCTCAAATATAGCGAAGGCGTTGCCAAGTAGCGACGCCGCGCCAAAAAGAAAAAGCCCCGCAGGGCGGGGCTTTTTCGGTGAAGCAGTCAGCTCTGAGTAGGCAGCTTTCTTGGGGCCGCTTACTTGGTGACCATGTGGGTGCCGACAACCTCAACCACGGTGCGGCGGTTGGGGGCTTGGCATTCCACTTGGCTCTTGAAGGAGCCCTTGCAGCTCTTGGGATCGACGCGGAAGTCGGTCTTGCCCTTGCCTTCGACGTACACCTTGTCAGCCGGAACACCCTGGCTCACCAGATAGGCCTTCACGGCTTCAGCACGGCGAACGGAGAGCTTCTGGTTGTAAGCCACGCTGCCGAAGCTGTCGGTGTAGCCGGTGGCGATCACGACTTCCAGATTGATGGCCTTGATCTTGCCGGCCAGATCATCGAGCTTTTCCTTGCCAGCGGGCAGCAGGACAGCCTTGTTGAACTGGAAGAAGGCATCGGCGTTGTAGGTGACCTTTTCGCTCACAGGCACTGGGGCCGGAGCGGGAGCAGGTGCGGGGGCCGGAGCGGGGGCCGGTGCCGGAGCGGGAGCCGGGGCAGGTTCAGCCTTGGCCACGACAGGCAGGCCGCAAGCTTCGCTGGAAGCGGTTGCCGGCGTCCAGAAGTTGTCTTGCCAGCACAGCTTGTTGTCGCCGTTCATCCAGGTCAGACCGTACGGGTCTTGCCAGTTGTTGATGCTGCGAGCTTCACCGGCATGGGCAGCAGCCAGCGAAGACGTTGCGAGAACCGCAGCTGCGAACAATTTTGCGATTTTTTGGGGGTGGATCATGTTATTTCCTCTCGGTCGTTGATCGTTCATCGCAGCCAGAACTGCGTGTTGCCATAATAAGCGACGGGATGCTTTGGGCGTGAACAATTGCAAGTTGTACTCGTTCACAGCCCGTGTACACGACACCCGGCGCATTCACTACTAGTAAACCCGCGGTTATTGTGCCACAGCGTTTGTGACGTTCAATTGCTGAAACGATTCGTTTACGTTCTGCCCCGAGGCGCGAATACCGGCGTTGCTGTTTCGCAACATTGGCCTGATTTTTCTGCTCCATTCCGTCGCCCATCCCGCTGCTGCGCTGAAACCGGACCAGGAAATACGGGCTGCTAACATCGTTTGCTTGACTGGGGGCGCGTCTGTTAGATGGGCGACGCCCGGTTTGTCGGGCCCGGTCTGGTCGCTCCGACGTCTGAACTATTGCTGCGAAGCACTCACTCATGTCCGTTTTTGCCAAAGAAACCCTGCCGATCAGTCTAGAGACGGAAATGCGTCGCTCCTACCTTGATTACGCGATGAGCGTGATCGTGGGTCGTGCACTTCCCGATGTGCGAGATGGCCTCAAGCCGGTGCATCGGCGCGTGCTGTATGCGATGCACGAATTGAGCAATGCCTGGAACCGGCCTTACAAGAAGTCGGCGCGTATCGTCGGTGACGTGATCGGTAAATATCACCCGCACGGTGACCAGTCGGTGTACGACACCATCGTGCGCATGGCGCAGAATTTCTCGCTGCGCTACATGCTGGTGGACGGGCAGGGCAACTTCGGCTCGGTGGACGGCGACAACGCTGCGGCGATGCGCTACACCGAAATCCGGCTGTCGAAGATCGCGCACGAAATGCTGGCTGATATCGATAAGGAAACCGTCGATTTCGGCCCCAACTATGACGGCTCCGAGCAGGAGCCGCTGCTGTTGCCTGCGCGCCTGCCCAATCTGTTGATCAATGGTTCGTCGGGCATTGCGGTGGGCATGGCCACCAATATTCCGCCGCACAACCTGGGCGAGGTGCTCGACGCCTGTCTGCACCTGCTGCGCAACCCTGCGGCGACGATCGAGGAGTTGATGGAGCGCGTGCCTGCGCCCGACTTCCCGACGGCGGGCATCATCTATGGCACTTCCGGTGTTCGCGACGCCTATCGCACCGGACGCGGTCGGGTGGTGATGCGGGCGCGTTGCCACTTTGAAGATCTTGAAAAGGGCCAGCGTCAGGCCATCATCGTCGACGAGTTGCCGTACCAGGTCAACAAACGCACCTTGCTTGAGCGCATCGCCGAGTTGGTGCAAGAGAAAAAGATCGAAGGCATCAGCCACATCCAGGACGAGTCTGACAAGTCGGGCATGCGCGTGGTCATCGAACTCAAGCGCGGCGAAGTGCCTGAAGTGGTGCTCAACAATCTGTACAAGCAGACCCAGCTGCAGGACACCTTTGGCGTCAACATGGTGGCGCTGGTGGATGGTCAGCCGCGTTTGCTCAACCTGCAGCAGATGATCTCGGCCTTTTTGTCGCACCGCCGCGAGATCATCACCCGCCGCACGGTGTTCGACCTGCGCAAGGCGCGCGAACGTGGGCATGTGCTCGAAGGTCTGGCTGTGGCACTGGCCAACGTCGATCGCATGATCGAACTCATCAAGGCTGCGCCCACACCACCGGTGGCGAAGGAACGTCTGCTGGCGCAGGCCTGGGAGCCGGGCGAGGCGCGCGCCATGCTGTCGCGCGTGGAGGGTGACATCACTCAGTTCCAACCCGACGATCTCGACGCGCGTTACGGCCTCAAACCCGACGGTTATTACCTCAGCGAGACGCAGGCGCAGGAAATCCTGCAGATGCGGCTGCAGCGCCTGACCGGCCTGGAGCAGGACAAGATCGTGAGCGAATACAAGGACGTCATGGAACAGATCGCCGATCTGCTCGACATCCTCGCCAAGCCCGAGCGCATGACCGAAATCATCGCTACCGAAATGAGCACCCTGCGTGCCGAGTTCGGCGATGCGCGCCGTTCGCACATCGAGGTCAATGCCTACGACATCGACGTCGAAGACCTCATCACCCCGCAAGACCTGGTGGTCACGATCTCGCATTCGGGCTACGTCAAGAGCCAGCCTCTGGCGGAATACCGTGCGCAGCGCCGCGGCGGCCGGGGCAAGCTGGCCACAGGTACCAAGGAAGATGATTGGGTCGAGCAGCTGTTCGTGGCCAACACCCACGACATGCTGCTGTGCTTCTCCAACCGGGGCCGGGTGTACTGGATGAAGGTGTACGAATCGCCGATGGGCGGGCGTGGCTCGCGCGGCAAGCCCCTGGTCAATCTGTTTCCGTTGCAGGCGGGCGAGAAAATCACCACCGTGCTGCCCGTCAAGGCTTTCGACGAAGAGCATTTTGTCTTCATGGTGACGGCGCGCGGCACGGTGAAAAAGACGCCGCTGACGGCGTTCGCCAACCGTCGTACCGCGGGCATCATCGCAGTCGGGCTCGATGATGATGACTACCTCATCGGCGCGGCCATCACCGATGGTCAGCACGACGTCATGCTGTTTTCAGATGCGGGCAAGGCGGTGCGTTTCGACGAGGCCGACGTGCGCCCGATGGGCCGCGAGGCGCGTGGGGTGCGCGGCATGCAGCTTGAAGCGGATCAAACCGTCATTGCTTTGCTGGTGGCCGAAGACGAAACCCAAAGCGTGCTCACGGCCACGGAAAACGGCTACGGCAAGCGCACGTCCATCACCGAATACACCCGTCATGGGCGCGGCACCAAGGGCATGATCGCCATCCAGACCTCGGAGCGCAACGGCAAGGTGGTCGCCGCCTGCCTGGTGCGCACCAGCGATGAAATCATGCTCATCACCGATACCGGCGTGCTGGTGCGCACGCGGGTGGAAGAGATTCGTGAAATGGGCCGTGCTACGCAGGGCGTCACCCTGATCGCGCTTGACGCCAAGGCGCAGCTCATCCAGGTGCAGCCGGTGGTGGAGGCGGACGACGACGAGTTGCCCCCGACCGAACTGCCCCCGGCGGAAGACGGCGGCGCCGACACGGCGGCGGAGTGAGCCGGTATGGACAAGCTACGTCCCTACAACTTTTCCGCCGGGCCGGCCGCCATTCCTGAAGAGGTGCTGCAACAGGCGGCTGCCGAGATGCTCGACTGGCACGGCTGCGGCATGAGCGTAATGGAGATGAGCCATCGCGGGCCGCAGTTCGAATCCATCATCGCGCAGGCCGAGGCGGATCTGCGCGAGTTGCTGCAGATTCCCGAGAACTACGCCGTGCTGTTCATGCAAGGCGGGGCGATTGCAGAGAACGCCATTCTTCCGCTCAATCTTTCGCGCGGGGCCAAGGCCGATTATGTGGTGACGGGAAGCTGGTCGCAAAAAAGCCAGCAGGAAGCCCGCAAGTATTGCGACGTGCACCTGAGCGCCAGCGCCCACGACGAGCAGGGCTACGGCAGCATTCCAGACAACGCCGCCTGGAGCATCCGCCCCGACGCGCAATACCTGCACCTCTGCACCAACGAGACCATCGACGGCGTGGAATTCCACTTCGTGCCCGACAGCCACGGCGTGCCGCTGGTGGCCGACATGTCCTCGCATCTGCTGTCGCGCGCGGTGGACGTTTCGCGCTACGCCTGCATCTATGGCGGGGCGCAAAAAAACATCGGCCCGGCCGGGCTGACGCTGGTCATCATCCGCCGCGACCTGCTGGGCCATGCCCTGCCGCATTGCCCCAGCGCCTTCGACTACGCCGTAGTGGCGGCCAACCATTCCATGTTCAACACGCCGCCCACTTACGCGATCTACGTCGCCGGGCTGGTGTTGCAATGGATCAAGCGCCAGCGTTTCCAAGGGCTGGAGGGATTGGCGGCAGTGGAGGCGCGCAATATCGCCAAGGCGCACCTGCTGTACGACGCGCTCGATGCCTCTGATCTGTATGAAACCCGGGTGGGGCGCGACTGCCGCTCGCGCATGAACGTGCCGTTTCATCTGCGTGATACCGCTTTGAACACCGCTTTCCTGCAAGGCGCCGAGGCGGCCGGGCTGCTGCAACTCAAGGGGCATAAATCGGTGGGGGGTATGCGGGCCTCGATCTACAACGCCATGCCGCTTGAAGGCGTGCAGGCGCTGGTGAGCTATCTGCAAGACTTTGAAAAACGCCACGGCTGAAATCTGATGAGCCAAGATTCCCAAGATGACCTGAGCCCCTGGCGCGACCAGATCGACGCCCTCGACAAACAGATTCTGGCGCTGCTCAACCAGCGGGCCGAAGCCGCGCAGCAGATTGGCCATATCAAGCAGCGCTTGAATATGCCCGTGTTCCGTCCCGAGCGCGAACGCCAGGTGATCGAAAAGCTACATGAGCACAATACCGGGCCGCTGCGCGATGCCGGGGTGAGCGCCATCTGGCGCGAAGTCATGTCGGCCTGCCGCGCGCTGGAGGCGCCGCAGCGCGTGGCGTATCTCGGCCCGGCCGGCACGTTCAGCGAGCAGGCGGCGCGGCGGTTCTTCGGCGCCAGTGCCCAGGGCTTTCCCTGCGCGACCATCGACGATGTGTTCCGCAGCTATCTGAGTGGTGAGAGCGAATTCGCCATCGTGCCAGTGGAAAACAGTACCGAAGGCGCGGTGGCACGCAGCATGGATCTGTTGCTCGCCCACCCCGTGCATCTGTGCGGCGAAGTCAGCCTGCCCGTGCGGCATTTCCTCATGCGGCAGACACCTGATCTGCAGGGCATCCAGACGGTCGCTGCGCACCCTCAAGCTTTGGCCCAGTGCGCGGGCTGGCTGCGTGCGCATCTGCCAAATGCCGAAATTCGACCCGTATCGAGCAATGCCGAGGGCGCCCGGCTGGCTTCGGAAGACGCCGGCATCGCCGGGATCGCCGCCGAGGCGACCGCGGTGCTTTATGGCCTGCACATCGCCGCGCGCGCCATTCAGGACGAGGCGCAGAACACCACGCGCTTTGTCGTGCTCGGCGCGGCCCAGCCCGAGCCCACCGGGTCCGACCGCACCAGCCTCATTCTCTCCGTGCCCAACCGCGCCGGAGCGGTGTACGACCTGCTCAAACCGCTGGCCGCGCACGGGGTGAGCATGACCCGGTTCGAGTCGCGCCCGGCGCGCTCGGGCGAATGGGAATACGCTTTTTACATTGACGTCGAAGGGCATCAAGACGAACCCCGTGTGGTGACGGCCTTGCGCGAGCTGCAGTCGGTCTGCGCGATGTACAAGTGCCTGGGCTCCTACCCCATCGATAAAAAACCACGCGACAACTGAGCACGGCTCGCATCTCCCGAGAGTTTGAACATGTCAGAACAACCCGCCACCCAAGCCCGCTGGGGCGCTGATTACGTCCAGGCCATTTCGCCCTACATCGGAGGCAAGCCCATCGCCGAGGTAGCGCGGCAGTTTGGTTTGCAGCCAGAGCGCATCGTCAAGCTGGCCTCGAATGAAAACCCGCTGGGTATGTCGCCCAAGGCGCGCGAGGCCATGATGGCCGCGCTGGCCGACAGCACCCGCTACCCCGACAACGACGGCTACGCGCTGAAACAGGCGCTGGCAAGCAAGCTGAGTGTTCCGGCCGAGTGGATCACCCTCGGCCATGGTTCGAGCGACCTGCTGGAAATGGCCGCGCGCGCTTTGCTGACCGACGCCGATGCCGGCATGTATTCGCGCTACAGCTTCATCGTTTATACGCAAGCGGTGCAGGGCGTGGGCGCAACGCATCAGATAGTGCCCGACCGCGACTTTGGTCACGACCTGCCGGCCATGCTGGCCGCCATCACCTCGCAGACCAAGTTGATTTTTGTGGCGAACCCCAACAATCCAACCGGTACGTTTTTGCCTGCGGGCGAACTGCACGACTTTCTGCGCAAGGTGCCGCCGCACATCGCGGTGGTGCTCGACGAAGCCTATGTGGAATACATCGAACCCGCGCTGCGTTACGACAGCATGGCCTGGGTGCGCGAATTTCCCAATCTCATCGTTTCGCGCACGTTTTCCAAGGCATACGGCCTGGCGGGCCTGCGCATGGGCTACGGCGTGTCGCAGCCGGCGCTGACCGATGTGCTCAACCGCGTGCGCTCGGCCTTCAACACCAGCACGCTGGGCCAGGCCGCGGCGCTTGCCGCGCTGGACGATCTGGCCTTCATCGATCAGGCCTATGCGGTCAACCGTGCCGGTCAGGCGCAGCTGGCTGCGGCGTTCGATGCGCTGGGCCTGCGCTACGTCCCCTCGCAAGGCAACTTCATTCTGGTGAAGGTGGGCGATGACGCAAAGGCTGGCGCGCGGGTGAATCTGGCGCTGTTGCAGCGCGGCGTGATCGCCCGTCCGGTGGACAACTACGGACTGCCCCAATGGCTGCGCATTTCGGTGGGTACCGAGGCAGAAAACGCCACCTGCATCGCCGCGCTGCGCGACCACTATGCCGGCAGCTGAGGCCATGGACACCGTGATCGGCGACGAAGCCTCTGTGCAGTTCGAACGTCTGGCCATCCTCGGGGTCGGCCTGCTCGGCGGCTCTTTTGCCCTGGCTGCGCGTCGGGCCAAGCTGGCACGGCGCATCGTGGGCTACAGCAAGTCGCCTACGACCACCCGCACCGCGCTGGAACGCGGCATCATCGACGAAGAGGCCGATTCGGCGCTGCGTGCAGTGCATGGCGCCGATCTCGTGCTGCTGGCCGTGCCGGTGGTGTCCACCGGCGATCTGCTCAAGCAGCTGCGGCACGGGCTCGAACCCCACGCCCTGGTGATGGATGTGGGCAGCACCAAGGGCAATGTGGCGGCGGCGGCGCAGTCGCAGCTCGGCGCACGGCAAAGCCAGTTCGTGCCCTGCCATCCCATAGCGGGCAAGGAAAAGAGCGGGGTTCTGCATGCCGAAGCCGGTTTGTTCGACGGCAAGCGCGTGGTCATCACGCCGCTTGCGGCCAACAGCGACAGCTTTGTGGACATCGCCACTCAGGCGTGGGAGTCGATTGGCGGAGTGGTCTCGGTGATGTCGCCCGAAGAACACGACGCGGCCTTTGCTGCCGTCAGCCACCTGCCGCATCTGCTGGCGTTCAGCTATGTGTATGCGCTCTCCAGCCAGCCGCAGGGCAGCGCTTTTCTGCAACTGGCCGGGCCGGGGTTTCGCGACTTCAGCCGCATCGCCGGGGGCGATCCGCACATGTGGCGCGACGTGCTGCAGGCCAATCGCGACGAAGTGCTGCGACAACTGCAACTCTACAAACAGGCGCTGGCGGGTTTTGAAGCGCAGATTCAGCAGGGCAACTGGAGCGCGGTCGAGGGGTTGATCCGCCGCGCCAGTCAGGTGCGGCAGGGCTGGGACGCTCCAGCGTCGTCTGATGATGAAGTCTGAGGCGCGCGATCTGCCGCCGCTCATCGGCGCCGGCGGACGGGTGATCCTGCCCGGTTCCAAGAGCATTTCCAATCGCGTCTTGCTGCTGGCGGCGCTGGCCGAGGGACAGACCGAGATCACCGGCCTGCTCGATTCCGACGATACCCGCGTGATGCTCGCTGCGCTGCAGTCTCTGGGCATTGCGTTGAAGCGCGACGGCAGCACCGCCCGCGTGCAAGGCGGGGCAGGGCGCTTTCCGGCAGCGCAGGCCGATCTGTTCATGGGCAACGCGGGCACCGCGATCCGCCCGCTCACCGCCGCGCTGGCGCTGCTGGGGGGCGACTATGCGCTGCACGGCGTGCCCCGCATGCATGAGCGCCCGATCGGCGATCTGGTCGATGCGCTGCGGCAATTCGGTTGTGACATCCGCTACACCGGGCAGGAAGGCTATCCGCCGCTGCACATCGGGGCCAGCCATTTCCGTCTGAATGGCGACGTGGCCGTGCGGGGCGATGTCTCCAGCCAGTTTCTCACCGCCCTGCTGCTGGCGCTACCGCTCAAGGCGAGCGATCACGACATCG
>NZ_JBYCKI010000127.1:0-6637 GCF_057473305.1 Thiomonas sp. TH-17 | reverse complement strand
GGCCTGCAAGCGGTGGAGCTGCACTGCGCGCACGGCTATCTGCTGCACCAGTTTTTGTCGCCGCTGTCCAATCAGCGCGACGACGGCTACGGCGGCACCCTGATCCAGCGCATGCGCTATCCGCTGGAAATTTTTGATGCCGTGCACGCCGCCTTGCCCGCGAGCATTCCGCTGGGCGTACGGGTTTCGGCAACCGACTGGGTGGAGGGCGGCTGGGATCTGGAGCAAACCCTTGCCTTCGCGCAAGCGCTCAAGGCGCGGGGTTGCGACTGGATCGACGTGTCTTCCGGCGGTTTGTCCCCCAAGCAGCAAATCCCCATCGGCCCCGGCTATCAGGTGCCCTTGGCTCAGGCGGTGCGAGAAGCGACCGGCCTGCCCACGATGGCCGTTGGCCTCATTACCGAGGCGCAACAAGCCGAAGCCATCGTGACCGAGGGCCGGGCCGATTTGGTCGCGCTGGCCCGCGCCCTGCTGTGGAACCCGCACTGGCCGTGGCATGCCGCGGCTGAATTGGGCGCGCAGGTCAAGGTGCCGCCGCAATACTGGCGCAGCGAGCCGCGAGACGCCCGCGGCGTGTTTGCCAACGCCGCCATCGGCCAACGCTGAGCTGCGGCATGGTTTCTGCTGTCCCTACAGGGCGCCAAGCTGCGCCAGATCAAAACAATATGCGGCGGCTCAATGCGCTGCAAGGCAGAAGCTGCGCCCACTCCCGAGAGAGCAATTCGCGTATACCCTGATTTTCTGCGGCAGACGTGCCGATTGTGACTGCCGTCACTCACACATAGATAAACCTGCAAGTCTCAATTTGTAATTTGCGAAAGATCAAATCCCTACTGATCGCCTCTCTCGATACTCCCACCCGTAACAAATTGTCGTCTTTTGCGACATCGCGGTGCATGTCGCACCAAGACAAGGAGTCGAGATGGATTGGGTCGGGCTTTATCCCACTTGGTACGAGGCGGGAGTGGGCAGCGGATGGGTGGTGGGCATCATGGCCACCATTCACGTGCTGGCATCGCACACCTCGGTCGGCGCAGCCATTCTGTTTGCGTATCTGGCGGTCATCGCCTACCGGCGCAACCAGCCGCAGTTGCTGGACTACATCCGCAAATACGGCATGTTCCTGCTGGTGTTCTCGTATGTCATCGGCTCGATCACCGGGCCGGGCATCTGGTATTCCACCACCGTTGCCAGCCCTCGCGGCATCTCGGCGCTGATCCACAGCTTTGTCTGGGTGTGGGCGACGGAGTGGGTGTTCTTCGTCATCGAAGTGGTCGGCGTCTATCTGGTGATCTATCTGGTCGGCCGGGTCGATCAGCGCACGCATATGCGCATCGCCGTGATCTTCGGCATGGCGTCGTACACCACCATGCTCATCATTCTGGGCATCCTCTCGTTCATGATGGTGCCGGGCAAGGAAAGCTGGCTCGCCAACGGGGGCGTGCTCAGCGCGTTCTACGGCAAGAACACCTTTGCCCAGCTCGCCATGCGCACCGCGTTCATGTTCACCATGACGGCGGTGGTCGGCGGCATCGTGGCGGCGCGCATCACCGATCCGGCCTTCAAGCGCGAAATTTCGCGCAAGCTGGCCTGGCTGGGCATCGTGTCGTCGATCACCGGGGCGGCGCTGTTCCAGTGGTATCTGCGCACCCTGCCGGAAACCGCGCATCTGGTGATGGACAACCGCCTGCCCTCGTACTTCCAGCCGGCCATCATCACCGTGCTGCTGGGCATTCTGGCGTATTTCGTGATGACGCTGATTTCCTCGCGCACCCTGGTGGTGTGGGGGGCGTCGGTGGCCACGCTGAGCATTCTGCTGTTCGGCCTGTGGCCGGAGGAAGTGGCGCGCGAATCCATCCGCAAGCCCTGGGTGGCCGGGCAATACATCTATTCCAACCAGGTCATCGGCCGTGATGTGCCGGGCATGAACATCAAGAGCGAAATTCCGCTGCTGGAGACACACGGCTTTCTCAAGACGCAGGTGTTCGTTCCCGACAACCTGCGCGTGGTCACGCCGGACAACATGCTCAAAGTCGGCGAATCGCTGGCGCTGACCACCTGCTCCAACTGCCACTCGCTGAGCGAAACCGGCATGCGCCCGCTGCATCGCTACTTCGGCGGCACGACCAACGTGACCGAGGTGGAAAACTACCTGCGCGGCGCGCTCTCCACCGGGGCCACGCTGTACATGCCGATGATTCCGCTCAAGCCCGAAGAAGCCGAGGCGCTTGCGGTGTTCATCGTCAACATGAAACAGCCGCAGGCTGCCATCGCCCACATCCAGCACAAGGCGGCGCTGGCGCAGGCTGACCAAGCCGCTGCGCTGCCCGCAACCCTGACCCAAGAGGTGCGCTGACATGAACTCTGAAATGCTCTATGCCCTGCGCGACGTCGCCGGGGTTCCGTCTCACCCCATCGTCTTTCTGGTGCTGGGCGTGCTGACCTTTGCGCTGCACATCGCTGCGGTACAGGTCATGCTGGGCGGCACGGCGCTGGTACTCGCCAACGCCTTCAGCCGCAACCCCATGCGCCGCCGCCTGGCTGCGGCCATGACCACCACCGCCAAGATCGCCGTCTCGGTGGCCGTGGTGCTCGGCGTGGCGCCGCTGCTGTTCGTGCAAGTCACGTATGACCCGTTCTGGTACACCAGCAATGTGCTTTCGGCCTGGTGGGTGATCGGCTTCATTCTGATCCTGATCGCGGGCTATATGGCGCTGTATTTTTTTTACAGCCGCAACCATCACCTCGACGACCCCAAGCAGGATGCTCGCTCGGGCTGGAGCCTGGTGGCCGCGCTGGCGCTGTTTCTGGTCGTGGGCTTCATCATGCATGTGCTCACCAACCAGATGCTCAGCCCCGAGAAGTGGATGAGCTGGTATGCGCCGGGCGGCGTGATCGAGCCGCACGGCCGCACCCTGCACGACTACAACCTGTGGCGCTTCGGCTTTTTCATCGCCCTGGCCGCGCCGGTGACGGGAGCCTGGCTGTTCGCCTATCGCCGCTACCTCAGTGCGGGCCAACTGGCCGACGCGAACTACCTGCAGTGGATCGGGGCCCTCGCCAGCAAGATGCTGAATCTCGGTGGCGTGATCGCCCTGGTGTTTCTGGTGGGATGGATGGCCACCCTGCCTGCCAACATCGCCGGGTTTGCCACCTCGCCTATCGTGCTGCTCAGCGTGGCGTTGCTGCTGCTCACCGTGGCACTGCCCACGGTGCTGGGCCAGCGCACGTTGAAAACCTCTCTCGGCTACGCCCCGTTCGCCCTCGGCGCGGTGGCGCTGATCGCCGTGGCGGCACTGCGCGAAGTGCTGCGCTGGACGGTGCTCAAGGGCATACACGGCTATGACGTGTTCACCTACCCCGTGCATCTCGACTGGTATAGCAATGTGCTGTTCTTCGCCACCTTCGCCCTCATTGGCGGCAGCACCCTGGCTTACTTCCTCACCATCGCGTGGAAAGTCGGACAGACGCCCAAGGGCCAGCTCTACACCCCATCAGCCGCAGTCGACCGCATCGGCACCGCCTCGCTGTGGCTGATCGGCATCTGGATCGTGCAGTTCTTCGTGGTCGGCTTCGTCGTCTGGGCGCAATAAGGATTTCGTATGCGACTCCATCACCTCACCCTCGCCTTGATCGGGCTCGTGTTCGCCATCGGACTGCTGGGCGCGAATGCCCCCGTGTTTGCCGCGCCAGCAGCACCCGCAGCGGTCGGCACACCCGCCGCCGCCCTGCCCCCCGGACCCAAAGCACCGCCCAGCGGCGCTGCCATGGCGCAAACCTGCGCCGGCTGCCACGGCACGGACGGACGGCTGCACGCCGCCGCCTTCATGCCCCTGGCTGGCATGCCCAAGGCGCAATTCGTGCAGGCCATGCGCGACTTTCGCGATGGCAAGCGCCCCTCCACGCTGATGGGCCATGTGGCGCAGGGCTTCAGCAATGACGAAATCGACGCCATGGCGAGCTACTTCGCCGCCGTCAAACCCGAATAAGAGGCACTCCATGAACTCTCGTCGTCAATTTCTGCTCGCCGGCGCCACGGCGCTGGGCGCTGTTGCCTTCCCAGCCATCGTTCGCGCGGGTCAGGCGTCTGCCCGCATCGTCATCGTCGGCGGTGGCGTGGGCGGCGCCACCGCAGCCAAATACCTCAAGATGGCCGACCCCAGCCTGCAGGTCACGGTGATCGAAAAAAACCCGGTCTACATCCGCCCTTACGGATCGAGCGAGGTGCTCAACGCGCACGTCACGATGCAAGACCTGCGGGTGAGCTATGACGTGCTGCGGCAGAAGCACGGCGTGGCCTTCGTGTTCGATGCCGCCAAAAGCCTCGACCCGGTGAACAAGACCGTCACCACGGCCAGCGGCAAGGTTTTGGGCTACGACAAACTCATCGTCTCGCCTGGCATCAAGCTGCGCTACGACAGCCTGCCCGGCTACAGCGAACAGTTGGCTGAAACCCAAGTGCCCAGCGGCTGGATTGCCGGGGCGCAGACCGCGCTGCTGTCCAAGCAGTTGCAGGGCATGCGCGACGGCGGCACCTTCGTGCTGGCCGCCCCGCCCAACCCCTACCGCTGCCCGCCCGGCCCCTACGAGCGCGCTGCGCTGATGACGGAGTGGTTCAGCAAACACAACCCGCGCGCCAAGGTCATCATCGCCGACCCGAAGGACAGCTTTGTCACCGACGAAACCGCCCTGCTCGGCTGGAACCGGCTCTACGGCTACCAGCCTCCGCAGGAGTACCGCGCCAAAATCAAGGCCGAGCTTCTGCCCTCCACCAAACCCTGCGCGCTGGAGTGGATTCAGGCCAAGTCCGGCGGCACGCCGCAGCGTCTGGACGCCAAGACCATGACCCTGCACACCGCGGGCGGCGCGATCAAAGCCGACGTGATCAACGTCATCCCGGCCATGGTCGCCGGGCAGATTGCGTTCGACTTCGGCCTCACCAACACCAGCGGCTTCTGCCCGGTGCACCGCGCCACGTTTGAATCGACCTTGCACAAAGATGTGTACGTCATCGGCGATTCCAGCGTGGCCGATGCCATGCCCAAGTCGGGCTTCTCGGCCAACACCCAGGCCAAATGGGTGGCGCGGGTCATTGCCAACGGGCTGGCGGGACGAGACCCCGGCACGCCCGTCTGGGAAAACACCTGCTACGCCCTGGCCGGCAAAGACTACGGCCTGTTCGTCGCCGACGTGTTCAAGATCAAGGAAGACGGCAAGATCGGCCGGGTCAACAAAGCGCGCTACCTGCCGTTCGACGCCACGCCCGCCCAAATCCGCCTGTCCGCCGTCTATCAGCAAGCCTGGATTCAGGCCTTCACTCAGGACATCTTCGCATGATCACCGCCGCATTCCCCACCGCGTGGCGCCCACTCGCACTGGCCGCCGCGCTGCTCGCCAGCCCGATTGCGCAAGCCAGCGAACACAGCAAGCCCGCGCCCAAACCCTGGACCCCCGTCACCCTGCAAACCGCGTTGGGCGATCTGCCCAAAGGCAATGCCGCCGCGGGCAAGGCCGTGCACGATTCCATGATGTGCGCCTCTTGCCACGGCCCCGCAGGCAACGCCGAAACGATGAACTGGCCCAGCGTCGCCGGCCAGCGCTACGACTACACCGCCAAGATGCTGCTCGACTATCGCAGCGGCCTGCGCTCTGAGGACGAACGCGCAGGGCTGATGACCAGCATCGCCCGCCTGATGACCCCGCAACAGATCGCGGATATCTCTACCTACTACGCCAGCCTGCCCAAGCCCGTGGCTCCGCAGGCCCAGGCCGCCCTCGCCGCGCCGCTAAACGCCGCAGAGCACAAGCGGGTGGAGCAACTCGTGCGCAAAGGCGATGCCAACCGGCTCATCACCGCCTGCGCGTCGTGCCACGGCCTGCATGGCGAAGGCAAGGGCACGACGCCAGCCATCGCCGGCCAGACGACCGACTACTTCATCCGCACCATGCGCCTGTATCACAACGGCGAGCGTCACAACGATGTGTACAAAGGCATGAGCCAGTTCAGCCAGCGTCTGAGCGACGCCGATGCCCTGCTCATCGCCCGCTACTACGCCAGCCTGGGGCAAAGCCAAACCGCGAAAGCGGATTGACGAGCAGACTCACTCCAGGCCGCCGCCGGTTCAATGCGCCTGGGTATGGCCGAGGGCTGCGGCGCGCGCCTTGGCGATTTCAGCTGCCGTGCTGCGGTACGCCTCGGGGTGCGGCTGGCCGAGGCGCAGCGCGACCTCGATTGCGCCCTGCGCGGCCTTCCAGTCTCCTGCGGCAAGCAAAGCCTGCGCGAGATTGTTCATGGGATCGCCGTCCGAAGGGTTCGCGCGGGCCGCTTCAGCGAAATGAATCGCGGCCTGCGGATAGTCTTTGCGCGCATAAGCCAGATTGCCCAGACCCATCATGGCAATCCACGCCTTGGGCCAGCGCTTGAGCGCCGCCTCGTAAGCGGTGCGCGCCGCATCAGGCGCCACGCCTTCTAGAGGAGCGGCTGCACGCAAATACGTCGATTCATCCATTCCAGGCGGAAACTGCCCCGGTTTGACGGCAATGAATGCCCACCTTCCGCCCGCGGCCCAAGACCGATCAAACTGCTCGATGGAAAGTTGCAGATCACGAGCGGTGCTGGAACGCAAGGTGACACGAT
>NZ_JBYCKI010000126.1:0-5489 GCF_057473305.1 Thiomonas sp. TH-17 | reverse complement strand
TCTTCCGCGTCGAGATCGACCACGCCGAGCGCGTGGTGCAGCGATTTGCTGAACACCTCGGGCCGCAGCGGGTTGGCCTGCGGCGCGGCGTGCTCACCGGCGCGCAGGCTGTCGAGCCGCGCGCCCAGATCGCGCACCTCCCACTGGGCTTCGGATTCGAGCAGGTGCGTGAGGCGCGAGACTTCCACGCCTTCCTCGAGATCGGATTCGTCGACCAGACTGAGCGCTTCGAGCTGCAGTTCGCGCGGCGCGACCGGCTTCTGGCCGAGAATTTCCTCGTCGAGCACCTGATGAAAGCGGTCGACGAAGGCCTGGATCAGTCGGCCTTCGTTCTGCCGCAGCGCGTGACTCATGTCGGAGAACTGCTGCCGATCCCGTCCGGTGCCCGCTCCTTCGGCCTGCTGTTCCAGCGCCTCGATGACTTGGCGCACGACCGAGCGCATCAGCTCATCCGAACGGGCAACGGCATCATCGATGCAGGACTGGAAAATTTCGGAAGGCAACATGGGCTGGCAGACGGTTTTACCCTGCGAAAACGGGCATTCTTCACAATGTAAACCGAATTGTCATGCGCTTTCCTGCTTTTCTCCTTGACAAGGCTTCATCTGCCCATAGTGCGTTGTAGCTTCACGCCAACTTCATGCGGCTCCGTCGTGCGCGCAGCAGGCGCTGCGGGTGCTGGCCTGAACTTCTGCGGCCACGGCGGGCGGCGGGGCGATGCGGCCGTACGCCTGCAGCTCAAGGCGCAGATCGCGTGCCGCTTGAACCATGTGCCGCAGCGCCGCTTCGGTTTCCGGCCAGGCGCGGGTTTTGAGGCCGCAGTCCGGGTTGACCCAAAGTCGATCGGACGCAATGAGCTGCGCGGCGCGACGCAGCAGGCGGGCCATGTCGGCCGCCGAAGGCACGCGGGGCGAATGAATGTCGTACACGCCGGGGCCGATGTCGTTCGGGTAGGCGAAGGCGCCGAAGCCGTCGAGCAGTTCCATATTCGAGCGTGAGGTTTCGATGGTGATGACGTCGGCGTCCATCGCCGCAATCGACGGCAGAATGTCGTTGAACTCCGAATAGCACATATGGGTGTGGATCTGCGTGTCATCGCGCGCCACGCCAGCCGACACCCCAAACGCCCGCACAGCCCATTCCAGATACGTCGGCCAGTCGCCGCGCTTGAGCGGCAGGCCCTCGCGGATGGCGGGCTCGTCGATCTGAATGATGGCTATGCCCGCGTTCTGCAGATCGCTCACCTCGTCGCGCACTGCCAGCGCGAGTTGCAGCGCCACCTGGTCGCGCGGCAGATCGTCGCGCACAAAGCTCCATTGCAACAGGGTGATCGGCCCGGTGAGCATGCCCTTGACCGGTCGCGGGGTGAGCGCCTGCGCGTGCCGCGCGGTATCCACCGTCATCGGCTCGGGCCGCCACACATCGCCCCAGATGATGGGCGGCTTGACGCAGCGCGAACCATAGCTCTGCACCCAGCCGCCCGCGCTGAAGGTGTAGCCCCAGAGCTGTTCGCCGAAAAACTCCACCATGTCGTTGCGTTCGGCTTCGCCATGCACCAGCACGTCCAGGCCGATGTCTTCCTGTTTGCGGATGACAGCGGCGATCTCTTCGCGCATTTTCTGCAGATAGTCGGTATGCCGCAGTTCGCCGCGTCGCCAGGCGGCGCGGGCAGCGCGAATCTCGGCGGTCTGCGGGAAGGAGCCGATGGTGGTGGTGGGCAGCGGCGGCAGGTTCAGCCGCGCCTGCTGCGTGGCGATGCGCTGGGCATAGGGCGCGCTGCGCCGGGCGTCGGCCTCGGTGAGCGCCTCCACGCGGCGGCGCACTTGCGGCAGGGTCACGCGCGGACAGTTGCGGCGCGAAGTCAGCGCCTCGGCGTTGGCTTGCAGCGCGTCGCGCACGGCGTCTTCGCCCTGATCGAGCGCCGTGGCGAGCACGCGCAGTTCCTCAAGCTTGTCGTCGGCGAAGGCCAGCCAGGGACGCACTTCGGGGTTGAGCCGCGCGCCCGCGCCGTGTTCTGCGGCCAGACTGACGGGTACATGCAGCAGCGAACAAGAAGGCGCGATCCACAGCCGCTCGCCCAGCGCGGCGTGCAGCGGACGCAAGGCTGCCAGCGCAGCGGCCAGATCGCTGCGCCACACATTGCGGCCGTCGATGACGCCAGCGGACAGCACCCACTGCGGCGGCAGCGCCTCGCGCCAGAGGTCGATCTGCTGCGGCGCCCGCACCAGATCGAGATGCACGCCGTCGACCGGCAGGCCCGCCAGCGTGGCCGGGGCGAAGCTGATCGACTCGAAATAAGTGCTCAGCAGCAACTTGGGGCGCAGCGCCCCGGCCTGCGCGGGCAGCGCCGCGTAGAGCGTGGGCAGCAGGTCGCGCCAAGCGGTGTCGAGATCGAGGGTGAGCGCGGGTTCGTCAAGCTGCACCCATTCCACCCCCAGCTCGGCCAGCCGGGCCAGCACCCGGGCGTAGGCGCGCGACAGCGCGGGCGCCAGGCTCAGTCGGTCGAAACCGGGCTGATGTGATTTGGACAACCAGAGAAAAGTCAGCGGCCCGATCAGCACCGGTTTGGGCGCATGCCCGGCCTCTTGCGCTTCGCGCACGCGGTCGAACAGCGCATCAAAGCCGCCGTCAAACGTCGAGGCGGAGTCGAGTTCGGGGACGAGGTAGTGATAGTTGGTGTCGAACCACTTGGTCATCTCCATCGCAGGCTGCGCCGCATTGCCGCGGGCCAGCGCGAAATACTGCTCCAGACTGAGTGTGCGGGCTTCGAAGCCGAAGCGCGCAGGCAGCGCGCCGAGCAGGGCGGTGGTATCGAGCAGGTGGTCGTACAGGGCGAAGTCGCCGACCGCGGCAAAGCGCAGCCCGGCATCGCGTTGCTTGGCCCAGTTCGCGGCTCGCAGTTGCGCCGCGGTCGCCTGCAGCTCGGCAACCGAGCTTTTGCCCTGCCAGAAATTTTCGAGGGCGAACTTCAGTTCGCGTTGCGGGCCGATGCGCGGATAGCCCAGGATGTGCGTGGTGGTCATGCCGTTACTCCAGGATGAATTAAATGCAGGCGGCAGTTTGCGCATCGGGCTCAATTGAATCAAGCGACGAATTTTTAGGTTATGCTGAATTTCATTCAGCTTGTTCCTGCCATGCTCGAACTCCGTCATCTGCGCTCTCTTATCGCCATCGCCGAGACCGGCCGCATCAACGCCGCAGCCGAAGCCGTGCATCTCACGCCCTCGGCGCTATCGCACCAGTTGCGCGCGCTCGAAAGTCACTACGGCATGCCGCTACTGCTGCGCGACGTGCGCGGCCTGCGCTTCACCCCGGCGGGCGAACGACTGCTGGCGCTAGCGCGGCAGATGCGCGAGGCGCAACAGGCCGCCGAGCACGATTTGCAGCGCATTCAGGGCGATACGCGCGGCACCCTGCGGGTGGTGCTTGAGTGCCATACCTGTTTCGAATGGCTGATGCCGGTGCTCGACGCCTTTCGTCAGCGCTGGCCCGATGTCGAGGTCGATCTGGTCTCGGGCTTTCACCGCGACCCTCTCACGCTGCTGAGCAAGGACAAGGCCGATGTGGTGATCGGCGCGCTGCGTCCACCGGGGCGGCAGTGGGCCTCGCTGCCGCTGTTTCGCTTCGAAATTCTGCTGGCGCTGCCGCCTGGCCATGCCCTGTGCGCCAAGCGCAGCGTGCGCGCCGCCGATCTTCAGGGCGAGACGCTGATCACCTACCCCGCGTCGGATGAGCGCATCGACCTCATCCGCGACGTGCTGCAGCCTGCGGGCATCAGCCTGCCGCGCCGCACGGCGGAGCTGACCATCGCCATCCTGCAACTCGTCGCCAGCAGGCGCGGCGTGGCAGCGCTGCCCAACTGGGCGCTCAAACCCTCGGTGGACAGCGGCTATGTGCAGGCCCGCCGCATCGGCCCGCGCGGGCTGTGGAGCGAGTTGCACGCCACCGTGCCGCGAGACCTGGTGCGGCGGCCTTATGTGCGAGATCTTGTGGAGATGGCGCGCCAGAGTGTTGCCACGCATCTCGACGGCGTGCAACTGCTGTGACGATGGCCGATCAGGACGCCGGGGCAAACCGGGCGGAGCGGCAAGTTCAGCGCCATCGCCGCACAATCTCTTCTGGTTTCAACCCCTGAAAACCCCTCGAAGGAGCCTCGAATGACCCACAAAACCCTCACCCTGCACACCGCCGACGGCCAGACTATCGGCGCCTATGTCGCCGAGCCCGCGGGCAAACCCAAGGGCGGCATCGTCGTCGTGCAGGAAATCTTTGGCGTCAATGCGCACATCCGCAGCGTGGCCGATGGCTATGCGGCGGCGGGCTATCTCGCCATTGCGCCGGCCGTTTTTGACAGCGTGGAAAAAGACGTTGAACTGGGTTATGACCAGCCGGGCCGGGAAAAAGGCATCGCCCTCGTGTCTGCGCTGGGCTTTGATCGAGCACACGCCTCAGTGCAGACCGCAGCCAAGGCCGTGGCCGCTGCAGGCAAGGTTGGTGTGGTGGGCTATTGCTGGGGCGGCACCATTGCTTACCTCACGGCCATTCGTGATGGCCTGCCCGCGGTGAGCTATTACGGCGGCCGCAATGTGCAACTGGTGGGCGAAAAGACCCAGACGCCGCTGCAGTTTCACTACGGCCTGCGCGATGCCCACATCTCAGAGGCTGATCGTGAGGCCGTGCGCGCGGCCAATCCTGAAGCCGAGTTCTATGTGTACGAAGCCGACCACGGTTTCAACTGCGACGCCCGCGCCAGCTATGACGCCACCGCCGCCCAACTGGCGCGCGAGCGGGCGCTGGCCTTTTTCGCCAAGCATGTCGGCTGAAAGGCTTGACGCAGGGCGTGCGCGATACTGACGTATTTGCGCGATCCATTCATGGCCCTGCACCGCATCCGTCGTATTTCCGCCCCTGCCGCTGAGTGTTGGCCGCCAGCGTTGCCCGCCGCGCGACGCAGCGGCATCGAGAGCTGGCTGACCGATCCGGGTTCGCTCACCCGGCGTTTGCGGCACAGCAGCACACGCTTCGAGTTGCGGCTGCTGCGCCAAGGCCCGGCGCGCGCCTTGCGCGACGAATATCCGCTGCTCGGCCTGCCGCAAGGCCGCAAGGTCTGGCGCCGCGACGTGTTGCTGGTGGCCGATGGCGTGCCGCGGGTGCTGGGGCACAGCGTGTGTGCGTTGTCTGCACTGCGCGGGCCGTGGCGGCTGCTGCGGCATCTGGGTGTCAAGCCGGTGGGCGATGCGGTGTTCACTCGCCCTCAGACCCGGCGCAGCGCCATGCGGGTCAAGCGCTTGTCGGCGACTCACCCTTTGCTTCGCGTGGCGCGTTCCAGCGGGCGGGCCAGCGCGCACGCGCCGTGGTCGCGGCGTTCGTCATTCGTTTACGGCGGCACGCGCCTCTGGGTGAGCGAGGTTTTTTTCGCAGACTGAATTTGCGATCAAAGTCACAGACCCGCCCGCCGTAACGATAAAACTCCTTGATTTTCCGGGAGG
>NZ_JBYCKI010000125.1:0-3863 GCF_057473305.1 Thiomonas sp. TH-17 | reverse complement strand
ACATCTCAACCAAGGGACCCGCACCCGTGATGGTCATATCCTGGTGAATCAGCGCATTGGCCACCAGCTCGCGAATGGCAATGGCCGGGTACAGCGGGCGTTCCTCGCGGAAGGCTTTGCCGATGAATTCATTGCGAGGCATCAGGCCATCGATAAAATCGATCAGACCGGTGAAGCCAATGGCATACCCCTTCTGCCCGTCTTGCCGATGCGTCACCGTGTCGGCGCGGCCCAAGCCACCATAGGCTACAAAGCGGATGGCCTTGCGGGCGATGGATGGGGAAAAATCTGCCAGCCGCTTGGCGAACAGAATGGCCCCGAGATTCATGATGTTCCATTGCCCGCCCACATCCGCCTGCACCAGATGGTCGGCTGTGAGCTTGTCGAAAATGCCCTGGCGATTGTCTGGCAACGGCTGACCAGTCAAATCAAAGTAGGTAGCGTAATCCAGCCGCGCCAGCACGTCATCGCCGCTCAAGAATTGCGCCGCGATGCCCGTTTCCCAGGCATAGGGCTGTAATTTCTCCCACAGGGCTTTCAAGCGTTCCGGGTGATCCGAGAGTCGGGGTGTGGCACTACCGATGCGGATAAAAGCCTGCCGATCAAATTCTACCGGACTGCTGGCGGCAGCCGGAATCTCCAGTATGACCAGCCGTATGCCGTGGTAATCGACAAGCTTGAAGTTGAAAGCAATGGCTGGTTGCAGGCGCTGCGCCAACCACATATCCAGCGGCTGGCCTTGCTGCAACTGACTGGAAGGCTCAAACGTAGTGCCGACAGCAGCGTGATCGCCATCACGCACGCCCCACAGCACATAGGCAAACGGCTGATCGGCTAACCGTGCCGCATTGGATAGTGCCGAGATCAATTTGCCGATCATCTGCGCATCAGCATTGTTTTCCTTGAACTCCACCCACGAGATCTCTGCTGGACGCTGAAGCAGGTCGTCGATCAGGGCCAGCGTGCGTTGCTCGCTCAATGAGCTTTCCCCCTGGTTGCTTTGGCAGCAGGCTTGCCTTTGGCCGCTGCCGCCGTCATTTTCGAATATAGATCAAATAACTTTTCCAGTCGCTCGGTGTCGTTTTTGAAGCGGCGGCCGATGTAAATACGCTCCAGCACCTCGTCGTTGCGCTCGTGGGCATGGCGCAGATTCTCCGGCATGTTATCCGGGTCGTACAGATCGGCGATGGTGGCGGGGAAATGGACTTCGCGGGCGAGCAGAATGTTTTCCGCGCAGGTAGTCAGGTCGGCCTTGTTCTGCTCGGTGAGGAGGGGGACTGGGAAGGTGTTCCAGCCGAGGGTGTTGGAGTAGCGGAAATCGGTTTTCAGCTTGCCACAAACTGTGGCAATCCAGACCAGATGCAGGCGTGAAGCGATAAGCGCCATGTTCCAGAGGGGGGCGTCGTAGAGGGCGAAGGCAAGGTTAGTGACCGTTGTTTTTGAATCAACTACTCCAACGGGCAGAAATTCACGAGCTTCAGATGAAACGCCCGGCATAACAATTGTTTGCGTTTGCCCAATATTCATTTCACGCATTTGATGTGCCCGTGTAGCCATTTGCTTTGCGCCATTATCGCGGCTCGTCAGCCGCATCGCGCGTACGCCTTCAATGCGCTGCCGAATGGCATCAATACCCATCGCTTCTTCGAGATGAGCGTCTTCAATCCACAGACAGTAACGCTCCAGACCACGAATAAACTCTGCCGAGCCGTAGATGCGACGAAGAAAGCGGTTACGCTGTTCTGGTGTCAAGCTAAGCGCATTGACCTCATCTCTGGACAGCAACAGATACCCGCCATCCACGGGCTTGTTGCCGAAAGTCATTTCTGCCTGACCATTCAAAGGCCGTGCCGCCTTCTCTATCACCACATTCGTCCCAGGCACCAGATAGGCATTGATGTGGGCGATGTCCTTGACTACGGCTTCGCCATCGTTATTGAGGGCAAACAGCCGCCTCAACTTGGGCGCAGGGTTGGAAATACCCACAATGGCGACCGTCACTCCGGCATTATGGCTGGCAAGATTCGCCCATTTGAACGAAGTGTGGGCAAAGCTGATTTCATTGCCCGTAGCAAAGATCAGCGGCCACAGAATCGGTACTTGCTGGCCCTGGCAAATCGAATTGGTGGACACGAATGCGGCAGCGGCCTGGGTGTGTGTACAGTAATCGGCAGCTTTCATAAACCAGCCAGCCACGTAATCGAGTGATTTCCAGATCTTGCACCGGTGATTAAAAATTGCTTTGAGGTCTTCTTTTTGCTCTGCCGATTGCCAGGTACTGCCTAGGTAGGGCGGATTGCCACAGATATAGGTTTCACCGCCCTCGTTTGCAAAGTCCATTTCTGCCTGATCCTGCGGCGTGCAAAACAAATCATCCGCCACCAGCTTCACTCCCGTTCCCGTCGGAGGGCAGATGCTCAGCCAATCCAGCCGTAGCGCATTACCGCAGACAATCCAGTTCTGCGCGTCCAGCGGCAGAAATTCCGCCAGCGCGTCCTTCTGCCCTCGATACAGCACATCGCACTGGAACTCGGCGATAATGAGCGCAAGCCGCGCAATCTCCGCCGGAAAATCGCGTAACTCGATGCCCCGAAAATTGGTCAACGGAATTTCGCTACCCAGTTGCGTTTTGCCCAGGCGACGATTGATTTCCACCTCAATTTCGCGCATTTGTTTGTAGGCGATGACCAGAAAGTTGCCTGAGCCGCAGGCCGGGTCGAACACACGGATGCGCGCCAAGCGTTTACGCAGGTTCAGCAGTTTGCGCTCGTTATCACCCGCTTCGGTCAACTGGGTGCGCAAATCATCCAGAAACAGCGGATTCAACACCTTCAGGATATTGGGCACGCTGGTGTAATGCATGCCCAACGCACCACGCTCTTCATCATCGGCCACCGCCTGAATCATGCTGCCGAAGATGTCCGGGTTGATTTGTTTCCAGTTGAGGCCACCGGCATGCATCAGGTAGGTGCGTGCCATGTGGGTGAAGCGCGGCACCTCGGTACTCCCGGAAAAGAGGCCACCATTCACGTAGGGAAACTGACTTGCCCAAACCGGCAGACGGGGTTGGGTGTTTATGCGCTCGTCGTTTTTAATATTCATGGCACGGAAGATAGTTTCCAGCACCTCGTGGGTGTTGGCACCATTTCGCTCGCTCATTTGGTCTACCGTGCGGGTGAAAAGCCCATCGTCATTGAAGATGTCGGTTTTTTCGGCAAAAAAACAGAACACCAGCCTGGCCATGAAATGGTTCATGTCGTGGCGGCGCTCGCTAGATGCCCAGTCCGGGTTTTCGCGCAGCAATTCGACGTACAGCTTGTTCAACCGCCCGGTAGCGCGCACATCAATAGGGTTATCTTTGATTTCCTTGATTGTGGAGATGCCAGCCAGCGGCAGGAAAAAGCCGAAGTGATTGGGGAAGTCCGGGTAGGCGCAGGCGATGGTTTCGCCACTCAACAGTTCTTCGACCTCCAGGTTCAGCCCGTCGGTGGCGAGGATGAACTTGGCTTTGGCCTTGGCGGTCGCCGGGCTGGCGCGTAATGTCTTAAGGGTTTCGCCCACGCTGCCTTCTGCGCATACGGCGATATGGATGTTGTTGCGCTGGAGTACACTGCCGGGCACATCGGAGGCGTTATTGTTGCCCGTGCGCAGGCGCTTGAGAGCGGTGTCCTTATTGCCGAAAGCGGCCAGGAACGTGAACGGAAACTCCACGGCATCAAATGTCTGGCAAGCGAGGTCTGTTATGGCGGCTTCGATTTCTACTGCATTCATGTAGCCACTCGCTGAACCATCACCGGTTTCCCTGCAATAACCACCGCATGGCGGACGCGCAATTGCAAGGACGTCTCGTCTCTGAAGGTATT
>NZ_JBYCKI010000124.1:0-18240 GCF_057473305.1 Thiomonas sp. TH-17 | reverse complement strand
TGATCATGCAGCAAAGTGACATCGGGGCGATCAGCGCCTCGGTGAAGGACTGCCTGCGCTGCGGCAAGTGCAAGAGCGTGTGCGCCACGCATGTGCCGCGCGCCAATCTGCTGTATTCGCCGCGCGACAAGATTCTCGCCACCTCGCTGCTGATCGAGGCCTTCCTGTACGAAGAGCAGACCCGGCGCGGCGTGAGCATCCGGCACTGGGAAGAGTTTGAAGACGTGGCCGACCATTGCACGGTCTGCCACAAGTGCGTGACGCCCTGCCCGGTGGACATCGACTTCGGTGATGTCACCATGAATATGCGCAACCTGCTGCGCAAGATGGGCAAGAAGAGCTTCAAGCCGGGCAACGCGGCGGCGATGTTTTTCCTCAACGCCACTCAGCCGCAGACCATCAAGCTGGTGCGTACGGCGATGGTGGGGGTGGGCTTCAAGGCGCAGCGCCTGGCCACGCGCCTGCTCAAACCCGCCGCCAAGGCGCAGACCGCGGCGCCCAAGCTCACCGTGGGCAAGCCGCCGATCCGCGAGCAGGTGATTCACTTCATCAACAAACCCATGCCGGGCGGCCTGCCGAAAAAAACCGCGCGCGCGCTGCTCGACATCGAAGACAAGGACTTCGTGCCCATCATCCGCAACCCGCGCGGCACCTCGGTGGACAGCGAGGCGGTGTTCTATTTTCCCGGCTGCGGCTCAGAACGCTTGTTCAGCCAGGTCGGGCTGGCGACGCAGGCCATGCTGTGGCATGCGGGGGTGCAGACGGTGCTGCCGCCGGGCTATCTGTGCTGCGGCTATCCGCAGCGCGGCTCAGGCCAGTACGACAAGGCGGAGAAGATCATCACCGACAACCGGGTGCTGTTTCACCGCGTGGCCAATACCCTCAACTATCTCGACATCAAGACCGTGGTGGTGAGCTGCGGCACCTGCTACGACCAGCTGCAGGGCTATGAATTCGAGAAGATCTTTCCGGGCTGCCGCATCATCGACATCCACGAATTCCTGCTGGAGAAGGGCTACGGCCTGAGCGGAGGCGGCGCGGCGGGCGAGGTGAAGTATCTCTATCACGACCCTTGCCACAGCCCGATGAAAACGCAGGAGCCGATGAAAACGGTCAAGGCGCTGCTGGGCGACGGCGTGGTTAAGAGCGAGCGCTGCTGCGGCGAGAGCGGCACCTTTGGCATCTCGCGGCCCGACATCGCCACGCAGGTGCGTTTCCGCAAGGAAGAAGAGCTGCGCAAGAACGAGCTGGCGCTGCGCGCCGATGGCTTTGCCGGCGACATCAAAATCCTGACGTCCTGCCCGTCGTGCCTGCAGGGGCTCACGCGGTATGGCAACGATCTGCAGCATGGCCTGCTCGAGGCCGACTACATCGTGATCGAGATGGCGCGCCACCTCATCGGCGAAAACTGGATGGCCGACTACGTCAAGGCGGCGAACAGTGGCGGTATCGAGCGCGTGCTGGTGTGAGCATGAAGTCCGCACCCGTTCTGCTGGTGATCGACGTGCAGAACGGTTTTTGCACCGGCGGCGGCCTGCCGGTGCCGGATGGTGAAGCCGTGGTGCCGGTGATCAACCGGATGGCGACAAGGTTTGCGCAGGTGGTGCTGACGCAGGACTGGCACCCGTCGGGTCATGCGTCCTTCGCCAGTGCACATCCGGGACGGCAGCCTTTCGAGACCATCACTTTGCCCTACGGGCCGCAGGTGTTGTGGCCGGATCATTGCATTCAGGGTACACGCGACTCGGCCCTGCATCCCGATCTGCGCATTGCGCACGCGCAGGCCATCATTCGCAAAGGCTGGCGGGCGGGTATCGACAGTTATTCAGCCTTCATGGAGGCCGACCGCAGCACGCCCACCGGCCTGACGGGCTATCTGCGCGAGCTGGAGGTGCGTGAACTGGTGTTGTGCGGATTGGCCACGGATTTCTGCGTGGCCTGGAGCGCGCTGGACGCCCGGGCTGCAGGTTTCGAGGTGACCGTGGTGGAAGACGCCTGCCGCGCCATCGACCTCAACGGCTCGCTGGAGTTGGCCTGGGCGCAGATGCGCGCCGCCGGGGTGCGGCGCGCAATGTCCACCTCGTTCTGATCAGACGTTTTCGCCCGGCGTGGTGGTGGCAGTGGTGGCAGCCGTGGGGACGACCTTGTGGGTCGCCTTGGCACGCGGATGGTGGTGCACCGGCTCGTCTTCATAGCCGCGGATCATGGCCATGATGTGCGCCATCGGGGTGTGGCCCGTGGTGGTGAGATAGACGTGAATGATGAAGAAAATCAGCATCATGTATGCGCCGATGGTGTGCGCCCAGGCGACGGCCTGCAGGCTGATGCCCCATTGTTGCCAGATGGGCCAGGCGCCCCAATCGGCGAAGAACAACAGCCAGATACCGCTGATCCAGATGATGGGGTTGATCATCAACTTCACCCACAGATAGGCCAGGCGTTGCAGCGGGTTGTGTTTGCGGGCGACGCTTTGCTGATAGGGGTGTTCCTCGCCGCGAAACATGCCCCAGGCGTAATGTCGCGCGACCAGAAAGATTTTGTCGAAGGTCGGGATGTATTGCTTCCATTCGCCCGTGGTGAAGTGCCAGAAAATCGCGAATACCCACAGCACCACCAAGGTCCACGCTGCAATCGTGTGAATGCGCAGCGCGGTGAGAAAGTCCACGCCGAGGTCATACAGGCCATGGATGCGAAAGCCCGAGAGCATCAGCAGGATGATGAGCCCGGCCTGGCTCCAGTGCCAGAAGCGCTCGAACCGCTTGAACAGGATGACGTGTTTTTTGTGTGACATGACGAATTCCTCGAAGTGTCTGTGTGCGGTTGCACGGCGGGCTGCGGGTCAGTGGCTCTTGCTGCCGGGCTTGTTGCGGCGGCGCAGCCACATGAAACTTCGGATGCCGCCATGCACCATCACCCCGGCCAGACTCAGCCCGGCAATACCCAGGCCGATGGTTTCGATCCAGGTCTGGTGGTCTTTGCTGCGGCCCGGGATGTAGATACCGTCGATCTTTTCCAGCCGACCGTTGTTGGTGTGGCATTGCGCACAGTTGAGCGCCTTGTCCTTCGGCGCGACCATGTGCGTGATCGGCCAGGTGGTGGTGGTTTTGACGAATTCATACTTGCCCGACCATTCCAGCCCCGCCTCCTTCATGCCGGCGACGATGGACTTTTGCCAGTCCATGGTGTGCCAGTAGGCCGCGTCGTCGAAGCCCGCGTTGTGAATGGCGAGCAGGCGGTGCATTTCGGGGTCGTAGGGCTGGGTGCCCTTCATGGTCTTCACCGGCCATATGCGTGATTTGCCGTCGGTCGGGCTGCCGCCGTACTGGTTGATGGCGATGACGCCGTCTTTGTTGGGCACCGCGTTCTCGCCGATGTTCATCCACTTCACCGCGCCGTTGAACCAGGTGTAGTCGGGCACGACGTTTTCACCTAGCTTGAACTGGCCTTTGATGCCCAGATAGGTGGGGTGACCGTGCTCGTCCTTGATGACCAGGGGCTTGCCGTCAGGGCCGCGCTGGCCGGCCTTGGAATAGTCCCATTCCATCTTGGTGGGCACGCCGCCGCGGGCGAATTCGGGAATGTGGCAGGTCTGGCAGGCGATATTGCGGGTGTGCATGTTCAGGTCCTGCGCCAGACTGCCCTTGTGTGGGGTGTCGCCGTGGCAGGACTGGCAGCTTGCCGCGCTGCCCATATTGTGTTGACTGCCGCGCACATACTGTCCGCCCTCGTGCTTGGCGTCGAGTTTGTAGTGGCTGCCGCTCACCTCGTGGCCGCCGGTGGCATGGCAGGTCTGGCACTGGAAGTTCAGACCGTCCTTGGCCATGTGCACGTCGAGTGATTTGGGTGGATTGGTGAGCGAGCTGTCAAGGTCGCCGTGCTTGACGCCGTCTCCGCCGCCGCCGTTGAAGTGGCAGGTGCCGCAGTTGGCGCGCGAGGGCTCGCCCACATGTTGCGCGATCACGGCCAGATCGATCGGCTCGATGAACTTGCCCGAGCCAGGCGGCATCTCGATGCGGGTGGTGGGCGGGTTGCCGGACTGATAGGGCGCTTTGATGTATTTGCCGGTCTGGTCATGGCAGACCAGGCAGTCCACATCGGTGTCGGGGCGCTTGCTGAAGGCCACGAACTCGCCGCTCTTTGCGTCGCCGTAACCCACGTGGCAATTGGTGCAGAACTGCTGGTTGCTCGGCGTGGACACGCAGAAGTTGTTCATCACCTTGTTCTTGCCGACGATGCGCTTGGAGTCCTGCTCGACTTCTTCCCACTTCCAGTGGATGGTGCCTTTGATCTGCTTGGCCGCCTCGGTATGGCAGCTCAGGCAGGCGGCGGTGACTTCGGGGCCGCTTTTGAACGGCCCTTGAAGCTCCTTGAACTTGCTGTGATCGGCCGTGGCCTTCGAGCCCGTGGGCATCTTGGGTACCACGCGGTAGGGCGAGTGGATGTCGACCTCGGCAATCGCCGATTGCGGCGCGGACGGAGGGATAGACGCAGCAGGGTTGGCCAGGGCTGGCGGGGCGCTGGTCGCAACCGCGCAGAGGGCGGCCAGACGAAGCCAGAAGCCGAAGCGGGCAGCAGGCGCGAAACGGTGGATAAACGGCATGACGAACACTCCAGTCGGTGTGCGAAACGGATCGATCAGGGTGCGCATGGTCACAGATACATGAAGTTTCAAATGTGACAAGACGCAAAAACTCCGAAGCCCTATATGCCGGAATTGCAATCTTTTGATCTGGGATAAATGAATCGCCCAAGCTGAATCCGTTTTGCCCGCTGGCGCGTAATTCGAACAACAGCCGCACAGACCGCGCTGTTCTCGTTTTCTCTCTTTCAGGAGGTTTCACCATGCAACGCACACAAGCCGCAGCCCACGCAGCCCCTTCCACTTCTGCTACGCCCGAGGATTCCAGCGGGCAGGGCGCCAGCCGCCGCCAGTTCTTTCGCGTCGGCGGCCTGTTCGCCGCGGGGCTGGCCGCTTCCAGCGCGCTGGCGCCGGTGACGAGCTGGGCCGGGACGATGTCCCAGTCAACCACGGACGACATTGCCATTCTCAACGTCGCACTCGGGCTGGAATATCAGGCCATCGCCGCTTATCAGGTCGGCGCCGAATCGGGTTTGCTGGAAAAGCCAGTGCTCGCCGTGGCCGTGAAATTTCAGGGACAGCACAAGGCGCATGCCGAGGTACTGTCTTCCACCATCAGCAAGCTGGGCGGCACGCCGGTCATGGCCAAGAAGCCCGCTGAGTACGGCTTCCCCACGGCCTCGCTCAAATCGCAGGCCGACGTGCTGGAATTCGCCGCCGGGCTGGAAAAGGGCGCGGCCAGTGCCTATCTGGGCGCAGTGCCGCAGTTCCACAACAAAGATCTCGCCAAGGCCGCGGCCAGCATCATGGGCGACGAGACCATGCACTGGGCCATTCTGCTCAACGCCTTGGGTAAAGACCCGGTGCCTGCGGCGTTCATCGCCTGAACGCCTGGGGCATCCCGAACAGCGGGCGCGGCGCGATGTCGGTAACATCCGCCGCAAACCCGCCTGCTTTGTGGCGCACCTTCATGGGGTGGCGCCGCGAAAGCCGGGCTGCCCTCCACGCTGCGCTCATGCCCGACCTGCAATCCCTGCTTGCCTACACCGCCCTGGCCGACCGCGACGCGTTCAGCCAGTTGTACGCGGCCACGCAAAGCCGGGCCTGGGCGATCTGCCTGCGGCTGCTGCGCGACCGGTCGTTTGCCGAAGAGGCCATGCAGGATGCGTATGTGAAGGTCTGGCATCAGGCCGCAAGCTACCGGCCCGCGTTGGGCAGCCCGGAGGCCTGGATTTCCGCGCTGGTGCGCAACACCTGTCTCGATCGCCTGCGCGCCAACAAGCGCGAGGCGCAGTATGTCGTCTCGCTGCAGGGCGATGAGGCGGATGATCCGCCCGAAATCGCGGATTACCGCACGCCTGAAGCGCTGCTCGAAGCCGGGTTGCAGGGTCAACCGATGGAGGATTGTTTGGGACAGTTGCAACCCCGCCAGCGCGATCTGCTCGCGGCGGCCTATGTCTTGGGGCAGTCGCACGCCGAAGTCGCCCGCGAGCGCGCTCTGCCGCTGGGCACGGTGAAAACGCTGATCCGGCGCGCGGTGCTGTTTTTGCGCGACTGTCTGGGGGAGGGCGCAAGATGACGCTGCCCGCACGCTACCGCAACAGCGAGCTGCTCGACCGGCTGGCGGCCGACTGGCTCACAGGCGGGCTCAGCCCGGCCGCGCAGCGGCGCGCCCAGCGTTTGCTGGAACAGAGCCCGGAATTTGCCCAGGCGGTGCAAAGCTGGCGCACGCGGCTCGATGCTGGCTTGATGCCCGAAGCGCAGATCGGCCAGCCGTCCGACTCGGTCTGGAAGGGCATCACCGCGCGCCTCGATACCCCGCGCGCGACTCAGCATGCGGAGGCTGGCAAGTCGACGTCCTGGGGTGTCGAAGCCTGGCGGCGCTTGTCTCTGTGGCTCGGCGGCGTGGCCGTGGCGGCGGTGGCCTTTTCAGTCGTGGTGCTGGTGCAGAACCCGGAGGTCGGTCGTGGTACGGCCGTGCCGGTACAGATGGCGGCGTTGATGCACGGCGCGGGCGGGCAGGCCGCCGTTGTGACGGTGGACAATGGCAAGCTGACTCTGACGGCTGTTGGCGCCATGACGCCACCCAGCGGCAAGAGCTACCAGCTCTGGCTGCTGCCCAATCAGGGCGCCCCCATTTCTCTGGGCGTCGTGGCGGCGGGGCAGAGCCGCTACCCCATTCCCGAGTCGGCGCAGTCGCATCTGTCGCAGGCCAAGGCGTTTGCCGTCAGCGTGGAGCCGCCCGGTGGTTCGCCCACAGGCCTGCCGACCGGGCCGGTGATCATGGTGGGCGCGGCGCAGCGCGCGTGAGCGATGTCGAGCGAGACGCCCTGCGCACTCTGCAAGACCGACGGCGGGCGGCTGATCTGGCGCGGCGCGGAGTTCCGCCTGATCCGGGCAGACGACGCCTTGCTTCCGGCGTTTTACCGGGTGGTGTGGAACGCGCATGTGGCCGAGTTCAGCGACTTGAGCGCGCTGCAGCGCCTGACCTGCCTGGACGCGGTGGCGCTGGCCGAGCAGTCGCTGCGCGAAACGCTGGTGCCCGACAAAGTCAACCTCGCCAGCCTGGGCAATGTGGTGCCGCATCTGCACTGGCACGTCATCGCCCGCTGGCGCTGGGATGCTTACTGGCCGCAATCTGCCTGGTCTGCAGCGCAGCGCCCGGCCAGTGAGGCCATGCTGGCCAGCCTCAGTGCGCGCCTGCCGGAGGTAGATGCGGTTTTGCAGCGCGCGTTCGCTGAGCGTTTCGGCGAGGCATAAGCCGCGATCAGATCGGGGCGATCAGACGTACTCGCCCTTGCTCAGATCGTGCTCGCCGCGCTCGTGAATGAAATTGGCGCGGCCGACGATGAGGTTGTCCACCTCGCCGATGCGCTCGACATCCTTGCCGGTGTAAGGCAGCGAATGCAGCACGTAGCGCATGGCGTTGAGGCGCGCGCGCTTCTTGTCGTTCGACTTCACCACCGTCCAGGGTGAATCGGCCGTGTCGGTGTGGAAAAACATGGCCTCTTTGGCGCGGGTGTAGTCGTCCCACTTGTCGAGCGAGGCCATGTCGATGGGCGACAGCTTCCACTGCTTGAGCGGGTGCACCTGCCGCTCCTTGAAACGGCGGCGCTGCTCGTCCTGGCTGACTGAGAACCAGAACTTGATGAGGTGAATGCCGCTGCGCACCAGATTGCGCTCGAATTCCGGCGCCTGACGCAGAAATTCGTGGTATTCCGCGTCGGTGCAAAACCCCATCACGCGCTCGACTCCGGCGCGGTTGTACCAAGAGCGGTCGAGCAGCACGATCTCGCCGGCCGTGGGCAGATGCTGCACATAGCGCTGGAAATACCACTGACCGCGTTCGACCTCGCTGGGTTTTTCGAGCGCCACCACGCGCGCGCCCCGGGGGTTGAGGTGCTCCATCACCCGTTTGATGGTGCCGCCCTTGCCCGCAGCGTCGCGCCCCTCGAACAGAATGATCACACGCTGTCGGCTTTCCTTCACCCAAGCCTGCAGCTTGAGCAGCTCGGTTTGCAGCACGAATTTCTGGCGCTCGTAATCTCGTCGCAGCATCTTGAATTTGTAGGGATAGCCGCCCTTGCGCCAGTCTTCGGCCAGCTCGTCACTGGTGTGTTGCGGGGCAGGCTCGCTTGCCGGCAAGCCCAGCGCCGCCCGCATGGCCGCAGCATCGTCGGGAGCGTCTCCCTCCAGAATGGCTTGCACGCCTTCGTTGTGGAGGTCTGCAGTCGGCTGGCCTTTGAGGATGGTGTCGAGCGCCGCCAATTCAGCCTGCTGCGCCGCCTCTTGCGACTGATCGATCACGAACTTGCGCACGCCAGCAGAGGTGAGGTGCGGCGGGATGTCGCCTTGCGCAACCTTGTTGTGCGCGCTGTTGCGCTCGGCCTCGCGCTGCTGTGCCGACTTTGCCGGGCTGACCCGCTTGCGCGCAGGCCGTGCGGTTGTTTGACGAGGCGTTTTACGAGGGGCGGTGGGTGAGTTCATGGCATCTCCAAGTGGATACTGCCTTTATAGACCCTGGGTGCGGCCGCCCACAATGACATCGGACAAACGGCAGCGCTTCTGATCTGTGTTCAGCTTGACCTGACCCCCGACCACTCCTCGCCAAGATCGTGCGCGATGTCGAACTGGTCGAGCACTCGCGCCAGGCTGGCGTCGACCATGGCTTCGATGCTGGCGGGCCGCAGATAGAACGCGGGCAGGGGCGGGAAAATGACGCCACCCATTTCTGTGACGGCGGTCATATTGCGCAGATGGGCGAGGTTGAGCGGCGCCTCGCGAGGCAGCAGCACCAGTTTGCGACGTTCTTTCAGGCACACGTCTGCCGCGCGGGTGATGAGGTTGTCGCAAAAGCCGTGGGCAATGGCCGCCAGAGAGCGCATGGAGCAGGGCGCCACCACCATGCCCAAGGTGGAAAACGAGCCGCTGGCAATGGCCGCGCCGATGTCGCCGACGGGATGCACCACATCGGCCAGCGCCTCGACTGCTTTGCGGTCGAGCTCCATTTCCACCTTGAGGTTGAGCACGCCGGCGGCGGAAATCAGCAGATGCGTCTCAACGCCGCCGAGCCGCTGCAGATGTTGCAGCAATCGCACGCCATAGACGATGCCCGTCGCCCCGGTCAGCGCCACGATGAGTCTAGGCCGGGTCATGGGAGTGGCGGGCTGTAGGCGGGCGTCAAGCGAATGCGAGTCAAACGAATGCGCGCTTATTTCAGGCTGCCCAGCAGGGTTTGCAGCTCGCCGCTTTGCGCCATCTCGGCCATGATGTCCGAGCCGCCGACGAATTCGCCCTTGACGTAAAGCTGCGGGATGGTGGGCCAGTTGGCATATTCCTTGATGCCCTGGCGAATGCCTTCGTCCTGCAGCACGTCCACTGCCTTGATCTGGCCGACGCCGCACGACTTCAGCAACTGCACCGCGCGCCCCGAAAAACCGCACATGGGGAATTGTGGCGAGCCTTTCATGAACAGCACCACGTCGTTGTTCTTGACGATTTGATCGATCTGCTCTTGCACACTGGACATGGTTGCATTTCCTGGTTGATGTCGATCAATCAATTTTAGAGGGCGGCTGGTTTTGTTGCGAACGGGGGCCTATTTCGCGACTCGCCGCAACCTGCCGCGACTATCCCGCCGCTCACCCGTTCGATACCGGCCAGATCGCGTGCGCTGAACACCTTGCGATATTCGTGAGCTTCCAGCAAATCGCGCACGGCAGCAGCCTGATCGTAGCCGTGCTCCAGCAGCAGAGAGCCGTCGTCCCGCAAAAACCGGTCGGCCTGCGCAATGATCTGGCGCAGATCGCCCAGTCCGTCCGGGTTGGGATGCTGGCCGGTCAGCGCGAGGGCGGGTTCATGGCGCAAGGCGGGCAGGTGCGGGTCGTGCGCAGCGATGTAAGGCGGGTTGGAAACGATGCAGTCGAAGTGCGCCGTCGCCGCCAGGGGCGGCAGGGCATCCCACCAGTTGGACTGGAGAAAGCGCACCTCGCCGCCTGCGCGCCGTGCATCAAGCAGCCGCCGCGCATTGCCTTGCGCCACGGCGAGCGCGGCAGCGCTGGCGTCCAAGGCCCAGACCTGCACATGCGGGCGCGCATGGGCGATGGCGATGGCAATCGCTCCGCTGCCGGTGCCCATGTCGAGCACCGTGCGCGCGTGGGTGGCGGGCAGGGCGTCGAGATGGCGCAGGGCGAGTTCCACCAGCAGCTCGGTGTCCGGGCGGGGAATGAGTACATCGGGGGTCACTTCGAAGCTCAGGCCGAAAAACTCGCGCACTTCCAGCACATAGGCCAGCGGCTCGCCGTCGAGCAGACGCGTCGCCAGGGCGTGCAGCCAGGCCAGTTCGGCCGTGTCAAGCAAGCGTTCGGGATGGGCGGCTTGCTGGGCGCGATTCCAGCCAAGCACGGTCTCGATGAGGGCCTGTGCGTCCAACCGGGGCAGGCCGCAGGTTCGCACCCAAGCGGCCAGATCGCGCGGCGCTGTCATCTCAGTTTGCTCCCAAGGCGGCCAGTTGCGCGGCCTGATCTTCGGTGCGCAGGGCGGTGAGCAGTTCGTCGATGTCGCCGTCCACAATAGCGTCGATTTTGTAGAGGGTGAGGTTGATGCGGTGCTCGCTGACCCGGCCCTGCGGAAAGTTATAGGTGCGGATGCGGTCGGAGCGGTCGCCGCTGCCCACCAGACTTTTGCGTGTGGCGGCTTCTTCCGCCTGCCGGGCCTGTCGTTCTCGCTCGGCCAGACGCGCGGCCAGTACGGACAGCGCGCGCGCCCTGTTGCGATGCTGCGAGCGCTCGTCCTGGCACTCCACGACCAGCCCGGTGGGCAGGTGGGTGATGCGTATGGCCGAGTCGGTCTTGTTGATGTGCTGCCCACCCGCACCCGAGGCGCGAAAGGTGTCGATGCGCAAGTCGGAAGGGTTGATCTGGATCGCCTGAGCCTCATCCATTTCGGGCATCACGGCCACGGTGGCCGCACTGGTATGTATGCGACCCTGCGTCTCGGTCTTGGGCACGCGCTGCACGCGGTGGCCGCCCGATTCATATTTCAGCAGGCCGTAGGCGCCTTCACCCGCGACGCGCAGAATCACTTCCTTGTATCCGCCGAGATCGCTCGGGCTCTCGCTGATCACTTCGGTCGCCCAGCGCTTGCGCTCGGCATAGCGCGCATACATGCGCAGTAAGTCGGCGGCGAACAGCGCGGACTCTTCCCCCCCCGTTCCGGCCCGGATTTCCACGAACACGTTGCGGCTATCGTCCGGGTCGCGCGGCAACAGGGCGACCTGAAGCTGGGCTTCAAGCGCGTCGAGGGCGGCGCGTGCGTCCTGCATTTCCTGCTGCGCCAGCTCCTTCATGTCGGGGTCGCTCAGCAACGATTCCGCCTGCGACAGGTCTTCTGTTTTTGCCTTGTATTGCACATACAGCCCGACCACGGGTTGCAGTTCGGCCAGTTCCCGCGTCATGCTGCGGTAGCGCTGCAGATCAGCCGTGCAATCGGGTGCGGCAAGCAAGGCGTCAAGCTCGTCGGCCCGGCGTTGCATCTGCTCCAGTTTGTCCAGCAGAGAAGGTTTCATGGGGGATGTGGAACACACAAAGCCGCGCCTGGGTGGGCGGGGGGGTAAACCGAAGATGCTAAAAAGAAGCGCCCAAATTGGAGAGCGTGGAGAACGCGCTAGACCTGCGAGTCAGAGGAGGGATCGGAATCGCCTCGGTGCGGGCACAGAAACACCCGCTCGACCGCCTGCGCCACGACCTGGCGATGAGACGGATCGCCCTGGTGCAGCGCGGTAAATGCGCCGTGCAGGAATTTGTGCGACAGGCCCCGCGCAAGTGCGTCCAGCACGGCCTCGGGCGATTCGCCCCGAGCCAGCAGACGTCGGGCGCGTTCGACCTCATGCGTTTGCCACTGTTCGCTTTGCGACTGCAGCCGTTGAATGAGGGGCACCTGCGAACGCAGATCAAGCCATTCGAGAAAACCATGCACCCGGTTTTCGATGATGGCCTCGGCCTGTTCGATCGCGGCCTGGCGCTTCTCCGTATTGCTGCGAACCAGCGCAGACAGATCGTCGACCGAATACAGGTAGACATCGCGCAGCTGCGCGACCTCGGGCTCAATGTCGCGCGGCACGGCCAGATCGACCATGACCATGGGTTTGTGCCGCCGCTGTTTGATGCTGCGTTCTGCCGCGCCCAGACCGATGATCGGCAGGCTGCTGGCGGTGCTGGTGACGACCACATCAAATTCGGCCAGCCGCTGCGGCACATCGGTCAGACGAATGGCTTCTGCCCCGAACCGCTGTGCCAGATGGGCGCCGCGCTCTACGGTGCGGTTGGCGATCACCATGCTCTTGGGCTGGTGCGCGGAAAAATGCGTGGCCACGAGTTCGATCATGTCACCCGCGCCGATGAACAGCACGCGACACTCCTGAAGACTCTCGAACACAGTCTGCGCCAGATGCACGCTGGCTGCGGCCATGCTGACCGAGTGAGCGCCGATTTCCGTATTGGTGCGCACCTCTTTGGCCACAGAAAAAGTCCGCTGAAACATCTGGTTCAGCGTGCTGCCCAGAGCACCCGAATCCGAAGCGACCCGCACCGCCTCCTTCATCTGCCCCAGAATCTGCGGCTCGCCGAGCACCATGGAGTCCAGGCCGCTGGCCACACGGAACGCGTGTCGAACCGTGCCGTCTTGTACCAGGCGATAACTATGGTCGGCCAGGTCATCAAGCTGCACTTGCCGCTCGGTGGACAGCCAGTGCAACAGGGCATCACGCGGGTCGGTTTCGGCCGCGCAGTAGATTTCGGTACGGTTGCAGGTCGATAGAATGGCCGCTTCGATGGGGCCGTTTCGACGCCCGTTCAGCATGTTCACCTTCAGCCGTTGAAGCGCGTCTACCAAGGTATCGGCAGAAAATGCCAGCCGCTCGCGTACCCCGACGGGCGCGGTTTGGTGGTTGAGTCCGATGGCAGCGAGCAACATAATCAGATCGTGATTTTAAGAACTGTCGCGACTTTGAGCGGCTGATCTTGATCAAACCAAGAATGCGCTTGAGGCCTTCAAAGTTGACATTGTCCACCATTAAACGACCCGGTGCATCGGTGCAAACAGCAGGTTTCGCGCATTGCTGACGTTCCTGACGCACGATTTTTTCGAGAATTTTCATGCTGCCCATTTTTTTGTCTTGGCTGGTCCAGACGAGCCTCATGCCCTTGTTTGTGGGCGCCTTGACCGGGGGATTGGCGCGCCTGGCTTGGGGGCGCGGCTGCGCTGCCAGTTGGGGACGTCGAGCGAGTTGGGCGGCGATGGGCGCGCTGCTGCTGCACCTCGTGATGGTGGGGGGCGGGTTGCTTCGCGAAGGATCGATCTGGGATTACGTTGCCGTGATGCTCGCGGCTTCTGTGATCAGCGCTGTCGCTTGCCGGGGTGGCCGCGTCACCCAACGTTCTTGAGCATCAAAGGTGGAAGGTCGCGAAAAAGGAGTTGACAACGGCTGTACTCCCTTGCACAATTCAATGCTTCGCCGTTTTGCTGCTCTTTTAAGGGTGCGCAGATCGGTGTGAAGCCAGCCGATGTTCGTGATGCTGCAAGTTGGCGCACGGTAGCTGCTAAAGAAAACTGAGCAACACAGATCAATTCCCGCACCAGGGAGCCAAGACTGGCGCATTTTTTGTGCGACTAAGTTGGGTGAAGGAAATTACATGATTCAGACGCAATCCAGACTGGATGTCGCCGATAACACGGGCGCCAAATCCGTCATGTGCATCAAGGTGCTGGGCGGCTCCAAGCGCCGCTACGCCGGCGTGGGCGACATCATCAAGGTCAGCATCAAAGAAGCTGCCCCGCGCGGCCGCGTGAAAAAGGGTGAGGTTTACAGTGCCGTCGTGGTGCGTACCGCCAAGGGTGTCCGCCGTGCGGACGGCTCCTTGATCAAGTTCGACGGCAATGCGGCCGTTCTGCTTAATGCCAAACTCGAGCCCATCGGTACGCGCATTTTCGGCCCGGTAACGCGTGAATTGCGTACTGAGCGCTTCATGAAGATCGTGTCTCTGGCGCCTGAGGTGCTCTGAGCCCTGCTCTGAGCTGTCGAAAAAGGATTTGTGATGAACAAGATTCGCAAAGATGACGAAGTGATTGTCATTGCTGGCAGCGACAAGGGTCGCCGCGGCAAAGTGGCGACGCGCGTGGATGCCGACCACATCGTGGTTGAAGGTGTGCATACGGTCAAGAAGAATGTGCGCCCCAACCCGATGAAGGGCGAGGCTGGCGGTGTGGTGTCCCGCGACCTGGCGATTCATCAAAGCAATGTGGCTATTTATAACCCCGCGACCGGCAAGGCGGATCGCGTCGGCTTCAAGACTCTGGATGATGGCGCCAAAGTGCGCGTCTTCAAATCCAGTGGCGAGCAGATCAAGGGCTGACCGGAGGATTTATGTCGCGCCTGCAGACGATTTACAAAGACAAAGTCGTGCCCGAATTGATGGCCAAGTTTGGCTACAAGTCGGTCATGGAAGTGCCCCGCCTGACCAAGGTAACGCTCAATATGGGTGTGTCCGAGGCGGTGGCTGATAAAAAAGTGATGGAGCACGCGGTGGGTGATCTCACCAAGATCGCGGGCCAAAAGCCGGTTGTGACCAAATCGCGCAAGGCGATTGCCGGTTTCAAAATCCGTGAAGACCTGCCGATCGGTTGTATGGTGACTTTGCGTGGTGGTCGCATGTACGACTTCCTCGATCGTTTTGTGACCATCGCCCTGCCGCGCGTGCGCGATTTCCGTGGTATTTCCGCGCGTGCATTCGACGGCCGTGGCAACTACAACATCGGCGTCAAAGAGCAGATCATCTTCCCGGAAATCGAATACGACAAGATCGATGCGCTGCGTGGTTTGAATATCAGCGTGACCACGACGGCGAGAACCGACGAAGAGTGCAAGGCCTTGCTTGCTGCGTTCCGCTTCCCTTTCAAGAACTGAAGAATCATCATGGCGAAACTGTCCCTGATCAACCGCGAAAAGAAGCGCGAAGACTTGGTTGCAAAATTTGCATCGAAGCGCGCTGAACTGCAGGCTATCGTTGATGATGCCTCCAAGTCTTTTGAAGAGCGCTATGAAGCGCGTTTGAAGATTCAGCAGATGCCGCGCAATGCCAGCCCGACCCGGCTGCGCAATCGTTGCGCGATCACCGGTCGCCCGCGCGGCACGTTCCGCCGCTTCGGGTTGTCGCGCAGCAAGATTCGCGAGCTGGCGTTCCGCGGGGAAATCCCCGGCGTGACCAAGTCCAGCTGGTAATCGGTCACACAGACGAGTTGAGTTGGGTTGTCACGTATCGATTGTTGCGTTGCTTACCGACTAGACGCCAAAAGTTTTTAGGAGAGTATTGATGAGCATGAGTGATCCCATCGCCGACATGCTGACGCGTATTCGTAACGCGCAGATGGTCGAGAAGGCGAAGGTAACGATGCCAGCTTCCAAGATCAAAGCTGCAATCGCTCAGGTCCTGCACGAAGAGGGCTATATCGACGGCTTCAATATCCGTCGTGAAAGTGATGCCAAGGCGAATCTTGAGATTTCGTTGAAGTACTACGCGGGCAAGCCGGTGATTGAGCGCCTCGAGCGCGTCAGTCGCCCGGGCCTGCGGGTCTATCGCGGCAAAGAATCCATTCCTCAGGTGATGAATGGCCTGGGCGTTGCCATCGTTTCGACTCCCCGTGGGCTGATGACCGACCGCAAGGCGCGTCAAGTCGGTGTGGGTGGTGAAGTTCTCTGCTACGTCGCTTAAGGAGAGAACAGACATGTCACGTATTGCCAAATATCCGGTTTCAGTGCCGGCAGGTGTTGAGGTTAGCCTCAGTGCCGAGACCATCGCCATCAAAGGCGGGCTCGGCAAGCTGGAGCGCGCCCAATACGCCGGCGTGCGGATCGCTCAAGAGAATGGGGAGCTGACTTTCGCCCCCGCCGACGAGTCTCGCGAGTCGCATGCCATGTCGGGAACCATGCGTGCCCTGGTTGCGGGCATGGTTCACGGTGTGTCCAAGGGTTTTGAGCGCAAGCTCACCCTGGTGGGCGTGGGCTTCAAGGCTCAGGCTCAAGGCGCCAAGTTGAATCTCTCGCTGGGTTTTTCCCATCCCATCGTCAAGGACATGCCTGAGGGCATCAAGGTCGAAACGCCGACGCCCACCGAGATCGTCATCAAAGGTGTGGACAAGCAACTCGTTGGCCAGATCGCTGCCGAAGTTCGCGCCTACCGTCCGCCTGAGCCCTACAAGGGCAAGGGTGTGCGTTATGCCGACGAAGTGGTGGTGATCAAGGAAACCAAGAAGAAGTAAGGGCCAGGATCATGATCAGCAAAAATATTTCCCGCCTGCGCCGTGCCCAGGCAACTCGCCGCCGTATCGCGCGATTGCGCGTGGTTCGTCTGTCGGTGCATCGCACCAATCAGCATATCTACGCCAGCATCATTTCCGCCGAGGGCGACCGCGTGCTCGCCTCCGCATCAACCGTGGAAGCGGAAGTGCGTGGGGAACTGAGCGGACATGGCGGCAATCTGGCGGCTGCGGTTGCCGTAGGCACCCGTATTGCCGAGAAGGCCAAGGCGGCCGGCATCGACACCGTCGCTTTCGACCGTTCGGGTTTTCGCTTTCATGGGCGCGTCAAGGCGCTCGCTGAGGCTGCGCGTGAAGCCGGCCTGAAGTTCTGAGAACGAGCACATCATGGCTAAAGTTCAAAACAAGTTTGCCAACGAAGCGCGCGACGACGGTCTGCGTGAGAAGATGATTGCGGTCAACCGCGTCACCAAAGTCGTCAAGGGTGGTCGTATTCTCGGTTTCGCCGCCTTGACCGTGGTGGGCGACGGCGATGGCCGTATCGGCATGGGTAAAGGCAAGGCGCGTGAGGTTCCAGTGGCTGTACAAAAGGCTATGGAGCAAGCGCGTCGCAATATGGTGAAAGTGCCCCTGAAGGGCGGCACGCTGCACCACAAGGTGATGGGTCAGCATGGCGCTTCCAACGTGATGATGCTGCCTGCAGTGCAGGGTACGGGCATCATCGCGGGCGGCCCGATGCGCGCCATGTTCGAGGTGCTGGGTGTGACCGATATTGTGGCCAAGAGCCACGGTTCGTCCAACCCCTACAACATGGTCCGCGCAACGCTCGACGCTTTGACCAATATGAACTCCGCTCAGGAGATCGCCATGAAGCGTGGCAAGACCGTTGAAGAAATTCTGGGTTGAACATCATGAGTGACAAGAAAACCATCAAGGTCAAGCTGGTTCGCAGCGTGATCGGTACGCGCGATTCGCATCGTGCGACGGTGCGTGGCCTCGGTCTGCGCAAGCTGGGCAGCGTGCGTGAGCTGGAAGACACGGCGGCCGTGCGCGGCATGGTCCGCAAGGTCAGTTATCTGGTTGAAATCTGCGAATAAAGCCGAGTCGGGTCGGACGCGAGTCAGCGGCTGATCCAGTATCGGTTTACGAGCAACAGCAGAATTTGTGAAATTCGCGATTAGTGAGATTCAATATGCAACTCAACACCATCAAACCCGCCGCTGGCGCCAAGCACGCCAAGCGCCGCGTTGGCCGCGGAATTGGATCGGGTCTTGGTAAGACCGCAGGTCGCGGTCACAAGGGCCAAAAATCGCGTTCCGGCGGTTTCCACAAGGTGGGCTTCGAAGGCGGTCAAATGCCCTTGCAGCGTCGCCTGCCCAAGCGTGGTTTCAAGTCGCCGATCGCGCGCTATAGCGCGCAGGTCACACTGGCTGATCTGAACCGCATGCAGGAAGACGAAATCGACATGCTCACGCTCAAGGCTCACGGTCTGGTGCCTGACCTGTCGCGTACCGTCAAGGTCATCGCTTCGGGCCAGATCGCTCGCGCCGTCAAACTGCAGGGCATTCTGGCTACCAAGGGCGCACGCAGCGCCATCGAAGCGGCCGGCGGAAGTATCGCTGAAGTCGCAGCAGCCTGAACGGACGTCTGGACATGGCCAGCACAGGCGTGACTCAGCAGGGTAAGTATGGCGACCTTGGTCGTCGTCTGCTGTTCCTGCTCGGTGCACTGGTGGTGTACCGCATCGGTGCACACATCCCTGTGCCCGGAATCGATCCGACGCATCTGCAGCAACTTTTCCAGAACAATTCGAGCGGCATTCTGGGCCTGTTCAATATGTTCTCGGGTGG
>NZ_JBYCKI010000123.1:0-5202 GCF_057473305.1 Thiomonas sp. TH-17 | reverse complement strand
GCGCGCTACTGCAGGACGAGGACGCCTGAGCATGCCTCTGTCTCGCCCTGCATCGGCCTGCCGGGCACGGCGGCGGTGATCGGCGTGATGCGGCGGCCCGGATTGACGGCACGTTTTCGTTACATGTAAGACAACCGCAAACGTCGCAACTTGTGCAAGCGATTGATTCGATGGTAGTGAACCTTACCCAAAATGAAAACCGGCATCACAACCAGTGCGGGTTTGGGCGGGATCCATCGCGATTGCATGGCAATCCTGGCCTCTACGTCGGCATTTCACCAATGGGCAGGAAGTCGCCTTGATCATCGTCGCGCAGGCTCATGTACTCAAGGCGCCACTGATCCACGCGGCGCAGATCAGCCACCGTCATGCGCGTGTCGGCCACGGCTTCACAAGCGTCGAGCGCGATCTCCGTTGCAACGTCGGACTTGCCGTAGGCCCCTTCGTACAACTCGCGCAGCTGCAAGGCGACACGCTCGGCCGACGTCCGCGCTTGGCCACCTCCCTCGGTGGCGTCATATACAACGGACACTGACAGGGCGTAGGGCATCCCTTCGGCCGCTTCTGCGCCTCGCTGCTCACCCAGATCGAAGAACAGCCCGACCAGGTGCTTCGCGTCGGGCTCCAGAATCTTGGCGATCAGCTGCTCGACGGTGCGCTTGCAAGAGAGCTTGCGCAGCCGCTCCTCGAAAGCATTAGGGAAGGCTGGTCGGCCGTATCGCGCGGCAAGCCATTGCTTCAGGGCACGTTTCGCGTCAACCGGTAGCGCGAGGCTGTCGTCTTTGACTGCGCGCTCGGCGAAGTCAGCTTTCGGTACGCTGCGGCGATCACCATGCCGGAGCTCAAGAATCAACGGCGCGGCGTCGGTGCCCTCGTAGGCGAGGTGGAGTCGTCGCGGGTTCTTGGCGTAGGAGAGCTGCGGGTCAGGCTTGGGGTCCTTGACAACCAACTCGGCGACGATGACCTCGACGCAGTGCTCGCTTTCATGCGGCAAGTCGCAGTCATGGGTGATGACGATTGCGCGATGTCCTTGGTCGGTCGTGCCGACCAAACTCAATCCAGCAGCGGCCTCGCAAGTTAGAAGATCACCCTGTCGCCAGTCCGTATCGCGCGCCAGCATCCATCGCCCCCCGACCTATCGCTCGGGGGACCCGGGAATGGACACCTCGGTACGCCAATCTTCCGAGGGCTTCGCTTTCGACTTCGCCAAGCCTGATCTGTCGTATGCCGCGTCCATCGCCTGGGCTTCGGCGATCAGCGTTTGGGTGTGTTCCGGCACAAGCTGCCCGGCGGCAACCATGTCCAGCAGGGAACGACCTTCAAATGCCTTCATCTTCAGCAGGGATGATGCGCGAGTCACTCCGGTCTTCTGGAAGGCATCGGCGGCAAGGCTGAGGGAGCGGATGCGCGCCAGCTTGTCATCTTCAGGCATGGATTCGCCGCCGATCCACTTGTAAATGGCCTGTCGCGAGACACCGAACGCCGTCGCCAAGTCCGCGATGGCGGGGTCCAACACTTGCCGGATATTTGCAAGATGCTCGGCAGCGGAACGGATGTCCGGGCGTACGACATCCACGTCAGGCGTTCGGACGTCGAAATAAGGAACACGCGAATCCAGCATCTTGCCCCACTCATGGGCGTGGGAAAGTGAGAAAACGCTGCCGGTGCCGCCAAGTGCACAGGCAATCAAGACGACAGCAGCACCCACGGGCTGCGGGATCGGCATGGAACGACGAGCGGGTGAGATTGTGGGGTACATAAGCGCCTCGATCCTAGTTGCGTCACGCCCACGCGCTACGCGCGTGATCCGTTGTCGTCTCACCGAATACCGATTTGATCGTGTCGTGCAGCGAAAGCAGTTGCTCTTTCAATTTGTCCATATCCACCAACATCCGGCCTTGGACGTAATGATCTGTGTCGATGCTCGCGTGTTCGCGTGCTTCCTTGATATCGAAGCTCGGCGTTATCACCAATCCACTAGGAAGCATATCCGGCGGGAAGCCCAAGGGGGCGACCGCGCGGTACACCCTGACGACCAGCGTTCCCTTTGCTACGAGCGGATGGGTGTCGGTTGCGAATACGGATTCGGTCATGGCGTGCTGACGCATTGCATTGAACTCAATGCCATGCAGTCCATCGACGAGGTACTGCTCCACGCTCTCACCGGCGCGAGGCAGCACGGCATTCAGATAGCGGAGACCCAACCGACTGACGTGATCGAGGGTTGCCACCTCGTGCACGGCTGCCAAGCCGCGCAGCAGCTCCGAGATGAACTCGTTGTGCGTGTCGTAGTGGGTCGTGTGGTAGGTGATCGACGACGGCCCAAGGATGAAGCCCGCCGTCCGGTCACCACGTGTCATCAGCCACGACATCGCCTGCTGAATTTGCGGTTCCTGCGGTTGCCCTTGCCCTAGTCCCGGCACGACCAGTTGCATGAACTGCTGCGGCTCGAACAACGGGTATCCCTCGCGCCGCAGACGATCCTGGATCTGATCCACGTACTTGGACATCGCGGCGACAGGATTGAAGTGCGCCTGCGCGAGCGCGTAGTACACCGGCGCATTCGACAGCCTTTCACTCACTGGTAGGCTCCGATCTCATCTTGGTTGACAGCTTGGTTGTCAGTTTACACTTTGGTTGACGCGGCGGCCAGAAGAAGGTTCGCGCGTAGCACCCCCCGAACTTAAGCTGCGCCACAGTTGTTCCAATGTTGTTCCAATTTGCTTGACCGCCGACGGCGGCCCACTTATGATTTATTATTGGAACAACTACTGAACAACGATGCGTGGTATGGAAAAGCGTTTTGTGGCGACCCTGAGCCGGTCGCAGGGTCGCAGTGCATGGGCGGTGATCTTCCGCCATCCGGTTCGGGTCGACCCGAACACTGGGAAGCCGGGCTTGCGAGTCCGCCAAGGGCTGGGAACGTCCGAGGAGGCCGAGGCCAACGATCTGAAGGGTCAACTCAACCAGCTACTGGCGGAGGAGAGCTTCTGGAGCTTGCCGGCTAGGGCGGAAGCTGAAAAGCGATTCCATCGCCGGATCGTGGAGATCTTCTATCACGGCATGGAACCTGAGCAGAGCGACTTCGGCGCGATCCGCGAATCGATCATTCCCCTGCCGACATCGAAGGATTCCGACTACCGGCGTGCGCTGCTCCTCGGGACGACCGGGGCTGGCAAGACGACGCTGCTTCGGCAGTTGATTGGCACGAACCCGGAGATCGAGCGCTTTCCGTCGACATCGACGGCGAAGACCACGGTGCATGAGACCGAGGTCGTGCTTGCGCCAGGCCCGTACAAGGCGGTGGTCACCTTCTTCCCAATCGACGAGGTTCGCGAGCACCTGAACGAGTGCATCTCGGAGGCCGTGCTGTCCGCCTACCGGGGCGGCGGCGACGGTGAAGTGCTGCGCAAGCTGCTGATGCATGTGAACCAACGGTTCCGCTTCAACTACGTACTTGGCAACGGGCCTCAGGCGGCCGGCACCGACGACGATGAGGAGGACGAGGACGCCGCCGCGGAGCCGACCGAGGAGATGGCTGCTGACGGTGTGATCAATCTCGACGCCACCAATGCGCTGCTGACGAAGATGCTGACGGCGTTGCGCGCCATCGCCTCCCGCCACGGCGACCAACTTAAGACCGAACTGGGCGCCACCGACGAAAAGGATCAGCGGGTCGTCGACGAGTTGTTCGAGGAGGAGCTTGATCGCCGGCTGCGTGAAGACGACGAATTCCACCGCATCAGCGACGAGCTCATGGACGAGATCGAGCTTCGTTTCTCGTTGCTCACCGATGGCACGGTGCGTCGCAACAAGCAAGGCTGGCCGCAATCGTGGTCGCGGGAGACCGACGACCGTCCGACCTTCATCAAGACGGTCACGCGCTTCTCCAGTAACCACTCCCCACGCTTCGGATACCTGTTGACGCCGCTGGTGAACGGAGTCCGCGTGTCCGGTGCGTTCCTGCCGGCGTGGAACGGCGGCCAGCAGCCCAAGCTCGTGCTTCTCGACGGTGAAGGCCTGGGCCACATGCCCAAGTCGGTGGCAGCCATCTCGACCTCACTGACGCGGCGCATCGAGTCAACGGATGCCATCGTGCTCGTCGACAACGCCATTCAACCGATGCAGGCTGCGCCGGTTGCGGCCATGAAGGAGATGATCACGTCGGGCAGCGCCAGCAAGCTGCTGCTGGTGTTCACGCACTTCGACGAGGTCAAGGGTGACAACCTACCCAACGCGGCAGCCAAGGAGCAACACGTCCTGGCTTCCGCCGAAAACGTCCTCGCCTCCATTGGCGAGGAACTGGGTCCGTTCGCGGAGCGAGCGCTTCGCGGTCGCTTGAAGGATGCTTGCTTCTTCGTCGGCGGGATCGACGAAGACCTGGACACCACGAAGAAGACCCACAAGCGGACCATCGGACAACTGCAGGCGCTGCTCGCGTCAATCGATGCGATCGTCGAGAAGCCCGAGCTCGTGCGCGCGCGGCCGGTGTACGACCGCATGAATCTCGTCCTGGCCGTGAAGAGCGCTGCCGAGAGCTTTCACGATGCGTGGTGGCCTCGCTTGGGCCTCGACTACAAGCCCGGGGTCAGCAAGGAGCACTGGAAGCGTATCTGGGCGCTGAGCCGACGACTCAGCACGCCGGGCTTTGGCGACGAGTACGACAACCTCAAACCGGTCGCGGATCTACGCAAGCAGCTTCAGGATCGGCTGTATGTGCTGCTGCAGAATCCGCTCCGGTGGGACCCCGCCGAGCCGACCGACGACGCGCACAAGCAGCAGGTTTTTGACGGCCTAGCCAACGCGTTGTCCGCCAAGACGCTGGACCTCGCCACCCGCCGCGTTCGTGCCGAGCGGATGCCGGAATGGCAGTCGGCGTTCAACAAGTCGGGGCGTGGTTCCAGCTATGAACGCGCCTCGATCATCGGCAAACACATCTACGAACGCGCGGCGCCAATTCCTGACGTCACCCCCTCGCCGGATCGCAATACCTTCCTGCACGAAGTGGCGGCTGTGGTCGAGAGCGTCTGCGAAGAGGTCGGCGCCAAGCTCGCGTAGTGGATGGTCACAGACATTCGAGGAGGGGCTCGCCCCAAGTGGGTCAATTTTCGATCGGCAACAACAACATGGTGTGCTGCGTTGACTGCCGATTGAGTACGGCACATGCGCTGCTTTTTGGCGTCGCGCTGGCATCCTTGCGCG
>NZ_JBYCKI010000122.1:0-3784 GCF_057473305.1 Thiomonas sp. TH-17 | reverse complement strand
TGTTGGTAACAGCCAACATGTGCGGCAGCGCCTTCTTTTCAAAGCCGCGAATGGTGTTTACCAGCGTTTCCTCATCTTCGCGGGTTTTGACGTAATGGTCGCGTTTGTGATCGATGGCGGAGGTGAGAAAGCCGCCAGTGCCGCAAGCTGGGTCGAGCACGGTTTCTTCCAGCCTGGGATCGACGCGGTTGACGATGAAGCGGGTGACGGCGCGCGGGGTGTAGAACTCGCCCGCGTTGCCAGCGCTTTGCAGGTCGCGCAGAATTTGCTCGTAGATGCTGCCGAAGGTATGGCGGTCGCCGCTGTTATTGAAGTCGATCTCACAGATCTTGTTGATGACCTGACGCATTAGTGTGCCGGACTTCATGTAGTTGTAGGCGTCTTCAAATACGCTACGCACGACTTGGGCGCGCCTGCCCGGCACACCCGCAGTGGGCAGCCTTTCTTTCAGATAGGGAAACAGTTGCATGTTGACGAAATCGGCCAGCGCATCGCCGGTCATGCCCTCGGGGTTGGTGGCCCATGCGCTCCAGCGCAAGTGCTCTGGCAGTGGAGATTTATAGTCGTCTTCCAGCAGCATCAGTTCGGCTTCGCGGTCATCGAAAATTTTCAGGAAAAACATCCATACCAGTTGACTGATGCGCTGGGCGTCGCCATCGACGCCGACATCTTTGCGCATGATGTCCTGTATAGACTTGATGACGCCGGAAACATTACTCATGCAGATTCTTCCTTCTTAAACAGCTCTTGTTCCAGTTCCTGGATGGCGGATTCGAACTTTTCTTTGCCGCCGAAAATGGTGTTGATGATTTCCACGGGCGTGCCTATGGTTTTGAAAGGATCAAGGCGTAGCACCTTGGCGCTTTCCAGTGTGGCAATGCCTTCGTCGGCATATTTGTCGAGCAGTCCGGTGAGCACGGCACGGGCCTGTTCGCCGTATTTGGTGAAGTAGTTGCGCTTCTTGACCTTATTGGCGCGCTCCTTGCGGGTAAGTGGCGGCTGGCCCCAAGCGATGTGGCAGATCAGGTCGAAATCGCCGTAGTCCTTGCCGATTTCCGTGGCGAGGTTGTCCAGAACGATGCCGTGTTCTTCCAGTTCGTCGATGAGAGCCTGCTTTTTCGCGGCGTTGTTCCAGCGCTTGAGGAAGTCATCCAGCGAAATGAATTCTTTTTGAATCTGCTTGCGGCTGAAGTCTTTGTAGGACTCCATGATCAAGTTGCCATCCGGCCCGATGTATTCGACGCGCTCGGCGATGATATTTACATCTACCCCGCTGATACGGACTTTGTAAACGCCGGGTGTGTCGTCGACACCGCCATCGCCCTCGTCGTCCCCTTCGCCGGGCTCCGGATCGGGCGGCACGGGGTCGTCGTCATCGCCCGGTTCGTAGATCACCACGGCTTCACCGTCGAAGTCCGGATCGCGGAACAGTTCGGTGGCTTTTTTGAAGTCCATGATGGTGAAGAACCACTTGTTGTTTTCTTCGTCGATGCGGGTGCCGCGCCCGATGATCTGCTTGAAGCTGGACATTGAGGCAATGGTTTTGTCCAATACGATGAGCTTGCAAGTTTTGGTATCAACGCCCGTAGCCAGCAACTCCGAAGTGGTCGCAATGACGGGAAACTTGCTCTCCGGGTCGATGAAGTTGTCCAGTTCGGCTTTCCCCTCGATGCTGTCGCCGGTGATGCGCATGATGTATTTTGGATTGTCCAGCGCAAGCTGACCTGCCTCATTCACCAGCGCCACACGCATACGTTCGGCGTGGTCGACGTCTTCGCAAAAAACAATCGTTTTGGAAAACAGGTCGGTGGCATAGAGGTATTTCACGATGCGCCTAGCAACCAACTTGGTACGCTGGTTGAGCACCAGAATGCGATCCATGTCTTTCTGATTGTACTCACGCTGCTCGATTATCTGCCCCAGATCGTCAGTCATACCTGGCGGCGGCGTCCAGCCTTCGATGTCCTTGTCTATGTCGATACGCACGACCTTGTAGGGCGCGAGAAAGCCGTCTTCAATTCCCTGCTTGAGGCTGTAAGTGTAAACTGGCTCGCCGAAGTAGGTGCTGCTTGAAACGTATTTGGTTTCCTTGGGCGTGGCGGTGAGGCCGAGCTGAACTGCGTTATCGAAATATTCGAGTATTTCACGCCAGGCGGAATCGTCCGCCGCACTACCACGATGGCATTCGTCAATGATGATCATGTCAAAAAAATCGCGCGAGACACTTTTGAAAATCTTGTCTTCTTCGTCCGGGCCAGTGATAGCCTGATACAAGCCGAGATAGATTTCGTAGGAAGGGTCGATCTTGCGGTTCTTGATTTTCGTCATGACCGAGCCGAAGGGCTTAAAGTCGTTGACGAGGGTTTGGTCGACGAGGATGTTCCGATCCGCAAGGAATAGGATGCGCTTAACCTTACCTGCTTTCCACAAGCGCCAGATGATCTGGAAGGTCGTGTAAGTCTTGCCGGTGCCAGTTGCCATGACGAGCAGAGCGCGCTTCTTGCCGCCAGCCACTGCTTCGACGGTATGGTTGATTGCGTCCACCTGGTAGTAGCGGGGCTCCTTGCCCGATACATCCAAGTGGTAAGGCTGCGCGACCAACTTTTCGGCACTGTCATCAATGCCGCGATATTTTTTGTACCGTTGCCAAAGTACCGGCGGTGTGGGGAAAAATTCAAGGGGAAACTCTGTCTCAATGTTTTCGCCAGCGGTGGGGACTTTGTTATGGGAAGCAAAGGCATCGCCGTTTGAACTAAGGGCGCTCGGCACATCGAGGATTTCGGCATAGCCGAGCGCCTGCTGGATGCCGTGACTGACTGTATAATTGTTGTCTTTGGCCTCAACCACGGCGACGGGCACGCCCGGCTCCCAGGACAGAACGTAGTCGGCGAATTTTTTTTTCTTCTTGTTGCGTGAGGACATGTTGCCGCGCACGACGACTGGGCCGGGGGTTAGCGTCACCTCACGACGAATCTGCGTCATGGGTTCCCAGCCGGCTCGCTTGATCGCGGGCGTGATGAATAGGTCGCAGATGTCGGACTCGCTGAGTTTTTTCTTTTCTTTGCTATCCATCACAAATACTTCTTATCAATGTGCCAGCCTACAGTATCCAGAAGCAGATTGATGGTCTGGCGGGCTTCCTGATCGGAATTAGACATGAATAGCGACTCCGGGGCGGCTGTTTTTATAGGATGTTCGCCAGATTAGGACAAAATCCGCTGGCTGGGAAGCGGAAAGGAAAGCAGAATCGGTGGATTTGCTCTAAGAGTAATCCAGATATACAGGGTGCGCCCAACCCCGCGTAGCAAGGAATCTCGCTATCAGTCGTTGATGACGGCGCATCATTACCTGGGTGCGCTGCTCAGAATCGGCAAGAAAGTGTGGCATGTCGTTGACTGTCAGCGATCAATATGTGGCTCTGATTTGCCTGTGCAAAGTTACATTGAAGTGTGCTGTGCAGGATCGGTTGGGATTTGCGTTCTCACATTTTTTTCAACAAGGCATTGATAGCCTGCAAATCCGCCATATTGATTTGTCCGGAGGCGGCCTTGAGCTGCACCCGGGCGATCACCTGATTGTAGAAAGCGACGTTGTAGTCCTGCTCGGCCCGCACGTAGTCGGTGGCGGTATGCAGCAGGTCGATGATGGAGCGGGTGCCCACTTCATAACCCTTGCGCGTTCCTTCCAGGGATAGCTTGGCAGAGTCTACGGTTTCTTTGGCGGCCTTGAGCTGCGCCACACTGTTTTTCAGATTGAGAAAGGCGGTTTGGGTGTTCAGGGTGAC
>NZ_JBYCKI010000121.1:0-40640 GCF_057473305.1 Thiomonas sp. TH-17 | reverse complement strand
GCCCGGGAATTTCATGATGTGAACGAACCCTCTGAAAAATTCAAATCTGGAGAGATCGGTTGCGAGTGCGTGTGGAGTATTTCAGCAGCCTGTTAATCCTGGACAGTGTGCGTTGCAAACCAGCAAACAGTGCGATGGCGACACTATATTTTTCTCCATTATCGAGGGAATCGATTTGTAGTATTGTTTTTTCTAATCCAAGACGAAACATGTTCAATTCGCTTCGGCTGGGCTTGCCCGGCCCAAGTTTCAATATTTCCATGGCGAGTGCTCTTAATTCTTCGCCCATTCCTAATCGATCAAACAGTATAGCACCCTCAGTTGCGGCTGCAATGAGGTTAATTTTCCCGTATGCGCGAGCGCTTTCCAGCGCAGCTTTCAATTTCTCGGCCGTATAAATTGCCATGTCGACTTGAATGCTGCCTTCCATGGCGATAAATCGTGTGAACTGGTATTCGTTTTGAACAATGACAAGCACATCAATATCCGAACCAACCTGGAGGTCATCTCGAATGGCGCTGCCGAAAAGGCATGCGCAAATCGCATGGGGGAAATTCTTCTGTATGGCGGTTAACGCGATTTGCACGGCTTGGTCTCGACTGATCACGATCTGGCTCCCGAGAGTATCGGTTTTTTGTTGCTTGGTGCCGCCCATAGCTATCAATTCGTCTGACGGGACTTGTTTCAAGCGACATAACAATTAATCATGCAGAATTTCTCTGGATGGACGTCGAAAATGACGGGGCCTATGAATTCATAGGCCCCGGATCCTAAAGCAAACTGACGCCAATGGAAGGTGATCCACCTAAAGTTTAGTATGCTTGCTTGTCGGCTTCCTCATTAGGCCGCTGCCACTTATCTAAGATCGGCTGGGTCGCCTATGTTAAGTGACGAGAAGGCCCTGTGTCGTAATTGGCATTGTTTGCAGTACCCGCAAGGTTGACTCTGTCCGGCAGAACAGCTATAGGTCTCGCCGAAATCTAATCCAAGTTCTATGCCCAGTTTTATTACTTCGATTTTTGTTTTGCTTATAAATGGCGCCTCAATTTTGCAATCAAAGTCAGATGTCAATCGAGGTAATGCTTCAAGTTTCGCAATGTGATCAGTGACTTCGTTTGCTTTGTATTTGGTAAGATCGTCGGCGTTGATCGCCCAAATGACTTTTTTGATGCGGTTGGCGTGTCCGTATAGAAGACCAGCTAGCAGCAGAAATTCCACGCTGAGAGGGGCATATGAGGACACGGTAATCGGTGGCAGGCATTCGCCCATTTGCCCACCAACCGCCAGGATCATATTGGGGTTTTCCTTAAAAGCGGAAAAAAGTTGCTCATGTCAAAAACGGTTTGTTTGATATTCATGAGATTGCATAGTCTTGTGGCGCATCTGAATTCTTCACTTGCTCTGCCATTTGCCCTTGGAAGGGCGGTTAACGCATGGAGATTCCAGTTATTTGTCTTAAGAGAGAGGGTTGCCACTGCGGAATCAATTCCACCGGATAATAAAATTACGACACTATTTTCCATTATTCTTCCTTTGTGAAGAGATGACCTTTAGCGGCAAGTTTCATAGGAATTTCCCTGCCGCAGCGGTTACTGTATCGATCAATCATGACGTATTGTTGACTTAGCGATGAAGATCCAGTGACGGAAACATGACCGCAAATGTTTCTGAAGAGAGCCCAATGTTCCACTTTCAAGAACTGGGCGACAGGGCAACCGTAGATACTGCGCGACATCTGGACCAGAGGGATGCCGTTACGACATCGTGCGCAAAGGGCCGCCCAAGAGTCATGGACTCCCGCGCGGCGCGGCCGCCTTCAGAACTGCGCCTCCAGGCTGAGGTAATAGCTGCGGGGCAAGTTGTATTTGATGAGCGGGTCTTTTGCGCTGCCCGGATAGCCGGTGTTGTATTTAGTGATGTAGCGCTTATCGAACAGGTTGTTCACGTTGAAGCCCACGCTGACTTTCTGCAGACCCAAGCCGCGAACCGTGTCGCCGCCACTCCAGGTGTAGCGCAGAGAGGCATCAGCGATGGTGTGCGCCGGAATGGGCGATTTGAAATCTGTCCAATAAGCCTCGCTGGTGTGACGCACGCCCAGTTTGGCTCGCCACGGGCCGACGGTGTAGATGCCGCCCAGCGCCAGCGTGGAATGGGGCGAATACGGCATGGGCACCTTGGCCGAGGTGAACTGCGCGTTGAGCAGACCCAGATTGGCATAGGCCGACCAGTTCTTGTCGATCTGGAAGTTGTTCTGCCAGGCGATGCCCTCGTTCACAGCCTTGCCCACGTTGGCCAGAATGGTGATGGACTGTGTTGCGCCAGGTGGTGTGTATTTGAAACTCTGGATGTAGTCGTCGAAGTTGACGCGGAACACGTCCACGCCGCCACTCCACATGCCGAAATCGTAGATCACGCCGGCGTCGTACGTCGTGGCCTTCTGCGGCGCCAGATCAGGGTTATAGGTGCCGGTGTAGTACTGGTTGTATTGCGGCGGATTGCTGTTGCGGGTGTAGTTGGCATAGACGTTGATGCCCTGCGTCACCTTGTAGTTCACGCCGAGCGAGGGCATGGTGGTCGAGAAGCTCGAGCTGTACTGCCCCGCAGCGCCCTTGGATTTGGCGACAGCCGCATAGTCGATGAAGTCACGCTCGGTTTTGAGGTACTTCAAGCCGGCCTGCAGGGTCAGGCGGTCGGTGGGTTTGAAGGTGAAGTTGAAATAAGGCTCGTACAGCTTGGTCGAAACGGGTTCGTCATACACCGAACCCAGATATTGACCCGTGGTGCTGCTGATGAACTGACTGTCGTGCGTGGTGTCGTTCTTGTTGAACCAGATGCCAGCTTCCAGCCCCAGGTTGTCGGTAATGGGCGTGGTCAGCTTGAAAATATTGCCCCAGCGCCGGGTGTCGTTGATGCCATGCGACATGAACAAACCACCCACTGGCGCCTTGACCGAGCCATACACCCCATTGGGCTGCAGCAGGTTGTAGGTGCTGTTGGTGTAAGCGCCACCGCTGTAGCCGTTGCCCCGGTAGTAATAAAGCTGGTTGGAGACGGTGACCTTGCCGAAGGTGGCTTCGTATTTGGCGTAAGTCAGCCAGTTTTGATACTGGTTGTAGTTGTAGGCGGGCGAGAGGCCGTTCTGTTTGCCATTGACCACCGGATCGCCGCGGTAGACGTTGCAGGTGTCGCCATACTTGGCATAGTCGGCCTTGGTGCAGCCGCCGTAGTAATTGAACCTCTGGTTGTTCTGGGTGTAGAACAGGGTGAGCGCGCCGGTGCCAAGCTGGGTCACGCTCTTGAACAGATATTGCTTTTGATCGCTGGGCGTGTTGTCGAAATACCCGTCGCTGTGGGTTTTGTTCGCGTAGAACCACAGCGAAGTAGGTGCGCCGCTATTGGCGCCCAGCAGCCCGGAGTTGACCAGGGCGCCGAAGTTGTATTTGCCGAACGAGCCATACCCGCCAAGCAGGGAAGCGGAGGGCTTGGCGCTCGGGTTTAGCGAGGAGGTTTCGACCGAGCCGCCAAATGCGGCAAGGCCCGGAATGGCGGCTGAAGCGGCCCCCGGGAAATAGCGCGTCCCCGCGATCAGGCGGGTGGGTATGAACTCGTTGGTGTAGAAGGCGTAGCTGTCGTTGTCGTTCAGCGGAATACCGTCGAGCGTCCAGTTGATGAGGTTTTGCCCGAAGCCGTTGATGTAGACCGTATCGCCGTTCATGCTGTCGCCATCGCTGCTGACGACCACATTGGGCATGTTTTCCAGGCCGCGCGTGAACGAGTCGGTGGGGTCGAGCGACTGAAACTGGCCAGCGGTGATCTCGGTTTGGGCCTGCGTGGCCTCAGGGTTGAACTGCTGGATGGTGTTGAGCTGCTTTTCGGGAATCGAAGTCACCGTGCCTGACGGGGCTTTCAGGAAGAAACGATCCCCCGGCTTTGTGGTGCTGGTCTGTCCTTGCGCCTGCACTTCGCCCAGGCTGGTTTGCGCGTGAGCTTGCGCCGCGGCGCCAAATGCCAGCGCGAGAGCGAAGGCGAGTTTGAGATTCGATCGCTTGAGTTGGTTTTGTGACGGGTAATGAACAGGGGATTTCATGGTGGTTTCAGGAGGGTGAAAAGAACTCATGATTTTTGTGACGCGGTGTGAAAATCTGTTGAATTCATATGTCAGATCGATGTCGTTGTATTTCTGCAAGCGCGGGACTTCGCGCCATGAAAAAGGCCCCTTTCGGGGCCTCGTGAAGTAGGTTTGAATGGCGTTTGCGGGTGAGGCGATTTCAGTCGTCGTCCTGGCCTGCGATCAGGCTGGACACGGGCCGTTGCTGCGCTTTGGCCAAGGTGCGCACATGCGCGAGCATGACGGCGTAGGCCGCTGGGCCCCGGCTGGCCAGCCATTCCTGCCGCATCTGCTCGGGGCCGGAGACCTTGAGCAGAGCGGTTGGGGTATAGCTGTGTGCGGGCGGCGGAGCGCTCTGGGCCACATGGCTGACACCCGGCGCCAGGACTTCAGGCAGTGCGCGAAAAGGGGCGTCGGCCGGGCAGACGCCGGGGTTGCGCTGCATCGGCACTTGGGACGGCAGCACTTTGTAGGGCGCGGCGTCGGGCGCATGGCGCCAGATGCCGGAAAGCACATGGGCGTTGGCATCCCATTGCGACATGGGCGGAATGTCGGCCACGGCTTCGATAGTGCGCAGCAGATCAACTTGCGAGAGGTGCTGCGTGACCAGTACGCCGGGCTTGACCCACGGCCCCGCAGCGACGGCAAAGGTGCGGTGGGCATCGATGTGATCGGCGCCCGACTGGGCGTCGTCTTCGGTCAACAGCACCAGGGTGTGCTTCCAACCGGGCTGCCTGGACAGGCTGTGGATGATCTGCGCGGTGGCTTCGTCGTTGTTGGCCACATAGCTGTCGGGGCTGGGCAGGCAGGCGTGACGGCCAGCGGTGTGATCGTCCGGCAGCCAGATATAGAGCACGCGCGGCAGCGGGTGGTGCCGCAGCCAGCCGTCCACCACCTTGGCGCGGTCGGTATCGAGGATGAGGCGATCCCAGGCCGGGTAGTCCATGGCCAGATGGGCGCGCAGCGCGGGCGAGATGTCGCCGATCTTGTTGCGCGATGCGAACTCGCCAAAGTCTTCGAAGCTCACCTTGTGTGCGAGCAGATCGTTGAACAGGAACAGCCGCGCCGGATAGGTGATCCAGGGGTTGCTCCAATGTCCGAGTGCGGAGAGGTTTTTGTAGATCGCGTAGGGGTTGCGCGCATCGCTGGCGCCGGGTGCGAGAGACTGCGTCCAACCCGAATTGGCGATGTAGCCGCGGTTGGAGTAGTAAAGCGGCCAGGTGCGCTGAAGGAAGTCGGAGTCTGATCCGGCGGTGGTCCATTGATGGCCTTGCGAAGTTACCTCTCCGTCGGCGTAGAAGTTCACGAACAGCGCGCCAAGGTCGGCCATGCGGTAGAGATTGGGCAATTCGCGCGGGCCGTAAAGATTGAGCGCGGGGTCGGCCCAATGACCTGCAGCAGCGTATTTTCCAAGGTCTTCGTCAAAGGTCTTGTTCTCGCGCAGGATGAACACGACATGTTGAATGTGCCCGCGCAACCAGGCTGCGGCTTTGGTGTTGTCAGCGATCAGTTTCTGACGCTGCGCGGCGTCGAAGCCGTTGTTCGACAAAGCAGCCTGCGTCCAAGCCGCTGCGTGCGCGGGCAGTTTGGCCAGGTCGATGCGTTGCAGCACGCCCTGCATGAAATTGCCGACCCATTGATGGTGAATGTTCGGCCCGCCCCCCATGCCCTTGGCGCTGGCAACGAACAACTCGTCGCCCTGCACCGCCAGCGCCGTGGGATACCAGGCGGTCGGAATCAGGGCGATGCGCTTGCCGCTGCGAAGGTCGAACACGGCCACATCGTCATTGCCTGCGTTGGCGACGAACAGCTTGCCCTGCGACACCGCCAGCGCGTCGGGGTAGGAGCCAGGCGGCGCGCCGGGGTAGGGGCTGTCGTCGATCACGCGGACCGCCTTGAGGGTCTGCGTGTTCACCGCAACGATGCGGTCGAGGTTGGCGTCGGCCACCCAGACAATCGGTGAGCCGGGCTGCGCCGCCAGCGCGGTGGGGTGTGCACCCGCCGCGCCGCTGCGCGGGCCGAGCGCCGGGCCTGTGGGCACTGCACCCAGCACCTTCCAGGCCGCGCGGTCGATGACGGTCACGCCATTGCCGCCCCAGTTGCTCACCACCAGCCGTTTGCCGCCATCGGCCAGGGTGACGGCGAAGGGGTAGCTGCCCACGTTCAGATAGTCGGTCGCCCCGGTCTGCAGGTCGATGCGCGCCAGACTATTCGCCAGCATGCCCGCCACATAAGCGTGCTGGCCGGAGGGGCCGATGACCACGCTGTCCGGGTAGAAGTGACGGGGCTGCTGCCAGTCCCCGGCGTACTGATACGGATACTGATCGCGGGGGAAAGGCTGCCATTGCAAGGCATAGCGACGCCGCAAGTGCAGAGCGCCGTCAGACGAAGCGCCAAGTGCCAGCAGATCGTCGCTATTGCCACCGGTCGCGTAGAGCGTGCCGTTGGGCCCTGTGGCCAGTCCCTGAAACAGGCTTTGTCCCTTGATCACCTGCTCGCCCGCGTTTGCGCCGCTATCGCCTTGACGCCCTTGCGCCACGGTCGCACCAGGGGCTGCGTGCTTCTTGTCTTTGCTGAACAGCGTCAGTACGCCTCCCTGCGCTTGCAGGTTGGCGACAGAGAACCGCTGGATGCCTTGCTGCTTGTCGGCCCCGCCGGTGAGCACGGCCACATGGTTCTCGTCGAGGGCGATCTGTGTGGGGAAGTTCGGCGTCTGCACCAGTAGTCCCACTGGGGTGAGCTGGCGGCCGCTGGGCAGGACGGCGGTTGGCGGCTGCGCTGCAAGCGCGGCTGGAGCACAGCAGGAGGTGGCGGTGAACAAGACAAGAGCGAATGCGTTGTGGTGTGGCATTTGAGGACGACCCGGAGATTGTGCTATGAGATTCATAAAAACGATATAAACTGTTTACTCTATTTCCATTTTCAGGAGTGCGAGATGCCAGTCGCCAAATCTGCTCCAGCCGCCAAGACCGCCGCGGTTGCCGCCGCGCCCGTGCCGCGCAAAACCAGCAAGCCAGCCATGCCGCTGAAAACTGCAGCGCTGAAAACTGCAACGAAGACTGCAGTGAAAGCCGCAGTGAAACAGGCGGCTGCCAAGGCTGCTGGCAAAGTTTCTGCGAAGACTCCGGCTCGCAAGGCTGCCGCCCCCAAGATCATCAAGCCTGTGTCCGCGCCAGCAGCCGTGGTCAAGCCACCCAAGATCAAACTGGTGCGCGACAGCTTCACCATTCCCCGCGCGGAGTACGAGGTGCTCGACGCCATCAAGGTGCGCCTGGTCAAGCTCACCCGTCCTGCGAAGAAAAGCGAAGTGCTGCGTGCTGGCATTGCCGTGCTGGCCACGCTGAACGACGCCGCCTTGCTGGCCGCGCTGGAAGCTGTTCCCGCCATCAAGACGGGCAGACCGAAAAAGGCCAAGTAAGACTGCGCATGGCGGGGCGAGTGCGATCAGACCGCCTGCCAGAACGCCGCGGCTATCAGTGCCGCAGCGAGCACCCAGCCGCTGGTTGCGGGCAGCCATTGCGCCACCGCCCAGGCCAGGCCCACGGCCACGGCAACCGAGGCCACATTGCGGGCATCACCGAAAATGAGCTGCAAGACTTTTTTCATGCGCGGGCTCCTTGGGTGGTGAGTTGCGGTACGCGCAGCTTGAAAGCAGACAGACGGCCAGCGACGACATAAACGGCGAACAGCAAGAGCAGCGTGGCATCACCCAGCGGCCAGACCTTGGCTTCGTCGAGCAGACCGCCCAGGCTCCAGAAGGTGCCGAAAGCCAGCAGGGCGCAGGCGACGGTGAACTTGAGGGTGTTCTCGGGTACTTTGGTCAGCGGTGCGCGCAACACCATGCCGACCGCGATGACGGCGAACAAGGCGGCCACGGCGCTGCCTGCAGCCTGGCCGTAGCTGATGGAGCGGCCCAGCGCCACCACCAGCAGCCAGACTTCCAGCCCCTCCAGCAGCACGCCCTTGAAGGCCACGGCCCAGGCAACGCGGGCTTCGGCGCGGTCGATTTTGTGGCGTGTTTCGGCAAATTCCCTGGCTTCGTCGTGCAGCTTGGTGCGCCCGGCGTAGCGGCGGATGGCTTTGACGTACCAGCGCAGGCCGAACAGCAGCAGAAACAGGCCGATGGCGGCGCGAATGAGGTCGATGTCGGCCTGCACGACATTCAGCGCCGTGCCGGTGACGGCGATGAGCGCAGCCACCACCGCCAGCGCTGCGGCAGCCGCACCCGCCGCGCGGGCCCAGCCGATGGTCAGCGCCACGGCGAGCACGATGGTGAAGGCTTCCACCCACTCGACGGCGGAGGCCAGGAAGATGGCGGTCATGCCGCCCCATTGGGTTGCGTTCATCAGGTGAGTTCCTCTGTCGTTGTTTTGAGTGTGGGGGTCATGGCGGGGTAGAACAGGGCCTGCTCGGCGGCGATACGCAAGGAGACGATACTGCCCGCAGCAGGCGCAAGGTCATCGGGCACAGGCAGGCGCAGGGTCACGCCGTGCAGGTCGATGCGCAATTCGGTGTGCTCGCCCACGGTGAGGTGACCGAGCACGCGGGCTTGCACCGGCCAGAGCAGGGCGTCTTGGTCGACGCGGGCATGGGGGAGGTGTAGCGCCGTGGTGCGCAGATACAGGGAGAGCGGGCCATCGGCCAGTGCCTTGCACTGAGGCGGGGCGAACACCTCACCCCAGGGCGCATGCAGGCGCCCCGCACGCAGGTGCGCTGCCCACGGTCCATGCGCCCCGGTGAAGCGGGCGACGAACTCGGTGGCGGGCTGGCGCAGCAGGGCGCGCGGGCTGCTGAGCTGCAGCAGGCGGCCCTGCGCCATCACCCCCACGCGGTCGGCCAGGGCCAGCGCCTCGCGGTGGTCGTGGGTGATGTACAGGGCGCTGATTCCATGCTCGCGCACCACGCTGCCGATGAGGTCGCGCAGTTCTTCGCGCAGCCCGGCGTCGAGGTTGGACAGCGGCTCGTCGCACAACAGCAGCCGGGGCCGCACCGCGAGCGCACGCGCCAGCGCCACGCGCTGCTGCTGCCCGCCGGAGAGGGCGTGCGGGTGACGATCGGCCAGATCGGCCAGACCCACATCGGCCAGCATGGCGCGGGCTTGCTCGCGCGATTTGTCGCGGCCCATGCGGTGCAGCGGCAGGGCGACGTTGTCGAGCGCGCTCAGATGCGGCCACAGCGCGTAGTCCTGGAACACCATGCCGAGTTGTCGCTGCTCGGGGGGCAGAAAGGGACCGCCTGCGGCGTCGATCACCGTCTGCCCCAGGCTCATGCTGCCGCCGTCCAGCCGCTCCAGCCCGGCCACCAGGCGCAGCAGCGTGGTCTTGCCCGAGCCGGAGGGGCCGAGCAGACAGAGAATTTCGCCTTCCTGCAGCTGCAGGCTGAGGTCGTGCAGCGCGGTGGTGGCGCCGAAGCGCTTGCGCGCCGAATCGATGTGGAGCAGGGTCATGGTTCAGTGGGCGCCGAGTTGGCGCCAGGCCACGGGGGTGAAACGCTGATAGACCCAGCGCGCCAGCAGGGCAAAGGCCAGCAGCACGGCCATGCCCAGCACCTGCAGCCGCGCCTGCTGGTGCAACTGAAAACCTCCGGCGTATTGCAGCAGCGCCACGGCCAGCGGCGGATGCCCGGCCGGGTAGAGCAATTCAGAGGCCGGCAGTTCGAAGGCGATGGACAGCACCGCCAGCAGCCAGCCATAGAACAGCGCGCCAGACAGCAGAGGAAGATGGATGTGGCGCAGGGTTTGCCAGCGCGACAGACCGTGTACCCGCGCGGCGTCGGCCAATGAGCGGTGCAGCTGCGCCACCGGCCCCATGAGCACACGGCTGGTGGCGGGCACGGCCAGCGCCACATACGCCATGCCCAGCAGCAGACTGCCGCCGTACAGCGGCGCGTAAGGCTGGTTATAGGCCTGCAGGTAGGCGGCAGCCAGCACGATGAGCGGCAGCGCCATCATCGCCAGCAAGGACACGTCGAGCAGGCGGCCCACGCGACCGGGGCGGGCAATCAGCCAGGCGATGGGCAGGGCGACGCACACCGTCAGGCTGGCGGCCACCAGAGCCAGTTGCAGCGAATAGCTGACGGCAGCAAGCAGCGGGGGCAATGACGCGGCAATCTGCATCCAGCCTGCTTTGGGCCAGGCCACGCCCAGCGCGGCGAAGCTGGGCAGCGCCAGGGAAAACAGGCCCAGTGCAATCAGCAAAACGCCATGCAGCAACTGATGGCTGGCCCGCAGCCGCACGCGCGCGGCGGGGCGGTGTTTGGTGCCCAAGGTCTGGTGCTGGCTGGCGCGCTGACCCACGCGGTGCTGCAGGATGAGCGCGGGAATCACCAGCCCGAGCAGCAGCCAGGAGGTGGCCGCCGCCAGCGGGAAATTCAGCGGCATGCCGTTGACCGCCTGATAGATGGCATAGGTCCCCATGGTGAAGCCGCTGCTCGCGCCCAGTGTGGCCACCACCGCGAAGTTGCGCAGCGATTCGGCGTAGGCAATGGCAAACCCGGCAGCCAGAGCGGGCAGCAGGGCGTTGAGCCCGAGCCGCAGCCGCCACAGCCTGGACAGGCCGTGAACGCGCGCCGCCTCCTGCTGTGCGGCGCTGGTGTGTCGCAGGCTGCCTTGCGCCACCAGAAAGACATACGGCACGACCTTGAGCGCAAGGGTGATGACGATGCCCACCGGCCCGAGCAGTAGCTGAGCGGCATGCAGCGCTGCAGGCCACGCGGCCAGCGGGCCGACGGGTGCGGCCAGCAGCATCCAGCCCGAGGCGAGGAAGAAATCCGGAAAGATGAGCAGCAGCCACACCCCGGCTTCAAGCCAGCCACGCCCGCGCAGATTGGTGCGTTCGCGCAGCCAGGCCAGCCACAGGCCGAAGGGCAGCGCCAGAGCCCCCACGGTGAGCGCCACCCACAGTGAGTTGAACAGGGCGTGGAGTTCATAGCCCTGCACGGCGTGCAGCAAGGGTGCGAGCGTGGGTCGCAGATCGCCTTGCAGCAAATGCGGCACCCAGGCGGAGAGCAAAAAGCCCAGCAGGGGATAGGCCCACAGCGCGACGAACACGGAGGCGGCGAGCAACAGGCCGAGACGCAGCGCCCAGCGGCGCAGGCTCAGCTCCCTGCGCCGGGCTGCGGGCGAGACATTGGCGCCGGGCAACCAGTTCATGGCTTGAAGCAGGGCGATCATGGTGCGCAGCCGTTCAATCTCAGCGGGCGATATGCGCGGTGAACCAGTCGATCACCTGCGGCTCCTCGGGGCCCCAAACGGCGGGGTCGATCACCAAGGGCTGCACCGTGCCAAGTTGTTTGAGGCTGGGCAGCGCGGAGGCGCCTGCGACCAGAGGCAGATAGTTGGAGTCGGCGTTGGTGTCGCCCTGCTGCATGGCGGCCTGTCCCGCAGGAGACAGCACCCATTGCACGAAGCGCTGTGCCATTTGCTGCATCGGGCCGGAGACTTGTTTGCCAATGGCCAGATCGGACGGCAGCACGGTGGACGGGGCTGGCGTGGCAATGCGCAGGCCGGGCATTTCATGCAGGAAGCCAATGGCCGCCGAACTCTGCACCACTGCAGCGTCGATCTGGCCGTATTGCAGTGCGCGCAGGGTGACGCTATTGGTGGGAAAGACCTTGACGCCGTTGGCCTTGAGACGCTCGAGATACGCCTTGCCTGGTGCATCGCCCAGATGCTGCAGCAAACCGGCGACCAAGGGGTAGGTCGGCCCGGAGATGGCCGGGTTGTCCATGCCGACCTTGCCGCGCAGTGCGGGCTTGGCGAGATCGTCCCAAGTCTTGGGCCAATCGGTCTGGGCGATGGCCTTGGGGTTGTAGAGGATGACCCCGGCATAGGTCACGCCCACCGGTTGCCAGCAACGGCTGGGCGGAAGGAGTTGCTTGCCGAGCGCCGAGTAGCGCACAGCAGGCGCCCAGCCGCATTGCAGCAGGCCCTGCGTCGCAAAAGTCTGCATGGCCTGATTGCCGTCGAGCCAGAGCACGTCCCACTGAGGATTGCGGCTCTCGGCCTGCACCCGCGCCAGCAGCGGGCCTGTACTCAGGTGAATGAGGTTGACGGGGATGCCGGTGGCTTTGGTGAAAGCCTGCGCCACATGCTGGTCGTAGCCCATGGCGCCATAGACGGTGAGGGTGGCGGCGTGGGCCGTGCCTAGCGCGGCGCAGGACATGGCGACGCTGGCCAGCAGGCGCGACAGCTTGCTGACGAAAGGACGGATGGAGACTGGCATCAGGAATCACTCAGGTGAAAACGCACCCAGATGGTGAAGGCCATGGCCTTGCCTTGCAGTTCCTTGGGTGTGGCGGGGTAAGGGGCGTTGCGCACGGCGTCGAGTGCGGCATGGTCGAGCAGATCGGCGCCGCTGGAGGTGACGACCCGCAGATGGCTGACGACGCCGTCGCGGAAGTCGAAACCCACCAGCGTCTTGCCGGTGAGCTGCATCATGCGTGCGGCCTGCGGGTAGCGCACGGCCGCCTGAATGGCGCTGCGCAACTCGGCCTCGAAGGTGGCTTTGATGGAAGCGACGTCGGGCGCTGGCGGGGCGGGCGGCTGTGGCGGGGCGGGCGGCGTGGGCGCGGCCACGGGCATGGCCGGATGGGTGTCGGGCGCAGGCGCAGGGGGAGCTTCCAGCTTGGGTGTCGGTTGCGGGGCTGGCGCTGGCACAGGCGGCGGAGGCTGCACGGGCTTGGGCTGCACCTTATGGATGATCGGCTTGGGCTGCGGCTTGACGACCGGTTTCGGAACAGGTTTGGGTACAGGTTTGGGCTCAGGCGGTTTCGGCGTGGGCGGAGCCACGGTTTTGGGCGCAGGCTTGGGGGCCTCCAGCACGATCTGCAGGGGCGCGGGCGGCGGCGGTGGCGCGGGACGGCTGCTCCACCACACAACGGCGCCGATCAGCGCCGCTTCTAGCAACAGCGCCGCCAGCGCGGCCAGGGGCCAGCGCCGCGCATCGTCGTTTTCACGCCAAGGAGAGGCGCTGTGATGCAGGACCGCGCTCATGAACCGCTGCCTCCATCCTGCTGCGCGGCCAGACCGATCTTGGTCACTCCGGCCTTTCGGCAGGCGTCCATCACGGTCATCAACTGCTGCAGCGAGGTGTCCTTGTCACCGGCGACGGTGACCTGCAGTTCATCGGGTTGCGGTTTGCTCTTGAGCAGGGCGGTGAGTTGATCGGCGGTGAGAGTTTTCTGATCGAAATGGATGATGCCGTCCTTGTCCACCGCGAGGGTGATCTGCGGCTTGGGCATGCTCTGCGCGGTGGAACTGGTGGGCAGGCGCGAGGCGATGCCGGCGTCTGGAATCATGTGCAGCGTGACCATGATGAAAAACACCAGCAGGAAAAACATGATGTCGATCATCGGAATGATCTCGATGCGGGCCTTCTTCGCTTCAAAGTATTTCATGGCGGCTCAAACAAAAATGCCGCGGCCATGACGCCGCAGCCCAAGCGTGCGAACTCCAGCGCACGCGACCTGGAGAGGTTGTGTAAGGGGCTCAGGCCATCTTCTGCTGCAGCGTCGTGGCGGGCTGCGCCGACGCGCGGACGGCCTGCCCGTTCTGCGCCACGATCACCGGGCGCACGCCGCCCTCGCGGTAATGCGGGTACATGCGGTTGGACAGCATGAGCTTGATGCGCTCGAGTTGATGCATCACCAGACGCACGCGCTGATTCAGCGCGTTGAACGCCACCAGCCCGAGCACTGCGATGAACAGGCCCGCCGCTGTCGCCAGCAGGGCTTCACCGACGCCGCCTGTGACGGCTTGCGTGGCCGCGCCCGGATTGGACAGCGCCGAGAAGGTGTTGAACATGCCGATGATGGTGCCCAGCAGCCCCAGCAGCGGCGCCAGGGTGACGATGGTGTCGAGCATCCACAGCCCGCGGTCGATGCGCGGCGCCTGATCCATCACCGCCTCTTCCAGCCGGTCGGAGAAGTGGTCGAGAGGGTCGGCGATGTCATGCTGCAGGGCGACCGCGACGACCTGCGCCGCGGGAGAGTCGGCGTCATCGTCTACCTTGGCCTTGAGCTGCTTCGCATCTACATGCGCCTGGCTCTTGAGCTCGCGGATCCAGCCTTTGGCCGAAGCCAGCATGCGCGAAATCGCCCAGAAGCGCTCCACGCTGACGGCCAGCGCGACAAACAGCAACAAGGCCATGATGTAAAGAATCCCGCCCGAGGTTTGGGCGAGGTGGGTGAGGGTGTCGAGGGACATGATCAAACTCCGGGAATGGAACAAAAGCTGACCAACGTAGCCGGGGTTCGTGACACTGTCGCGAACCCCGCGCTCACAGTTGCATCACTGGAAGGGCACCGAGAAATTGACCATGAAACTGCGGCCCGCATTGGTGTAGAACAGTGGCACGTTGCCGCCTGTGTACCCCGCAAGTGAATTGATCTTGGTGTTGTTGGTCAGGTTGAACAGTTGCAGGCCGATCTTGGTTCCATGTGGCAGGAATGACGCATCCTGCACCGTGTAGTTGACTGCGGCATTCAGAATGGTGCTCGACGGAATCTGATAGATGCCCGCCGGGTTGCCGCTGGCATCGACGCCGATGTCGCCCTCGTTAGAGCCGATGTACTTGGCGATCAGCGAGGCATACCAGGCGCCGCGGTTGTAGATCACGCCAGCAGCGCCCGTGGTCTTGGGCACGCCCGCGAGTTGCAGGCCGTCGCTGTCTTGTTTGGCCTGGTTGTAGGCGGCGTTGCCATACAGGCTGATACCGCCGCCGACGTAATAGGTGGCCTCCATCTCCGCGCCCCGGTATTTCACACCGCCAGCGTTATAGAAATACTTCTGTCCCGCCACGGTGCGTGACTGAACCAGATTGGTGAAGTCGATGTTGTAGAGATCGCCACTGAGGGTGAGGGCCTTAGATCGCCAGGTGGTGCCAACCTGATAGTTGGTGGTCTGCTCCGGCTCCACGGCGCTGGCACCGGTTTGCGGATTGGGGATGTAGAACAGGTTTTCGTTGGGAGCCAGATAGCCTTTGGCCACCTGCGCGTAGGCGCTCCAGTTGGGAGCGATGGCGTAGTGCAATTCGACGGCGGGGAGCACCTTGCTCCAGGTCTGGGTGTAGTCCAGCGGTTTTTTGCTCTTTTGCTCGACGGGGGCGTTGTCGTGGCGCTGGAACCAGGCGTACTTCAGGCCGCCGCGCAGTTGCAACTGGCTGGTGAGGTTCCAGTCGTACTGGATGTAGGGCTGTGCGGTGGTGAAGGTGCCGTTGATCAGGCGATCCACCGCTTTGCTGATGCCGTTGGGATAGGTGCCGCTGGCGTTCCAGGCCTGGTTGTCGGAAAAGTCGATTTCCGAGTTGTAGCGGTGATAGGTCTGGTAATTCAGCCAAAGTCCGTAGTGCAGGGTGCCTGGCCCGAAGGTCTGGTGCATGCGCAGCAGATCGCCCCAGTTGCGATAGTTCAGGTACATGTGCTGGCCGGGAATATTGTTGGCGCCGTTGATGGTGCCATTGGGCGTATCCGCCCCAGCAGGGAAGGTGCCGTCTGGGTTGAGGCAGTTGACTTGGCCGTAATCGCAGCCGCCGCCGTTGGGGTCGAGACCGTTCCAGCCGCTGTGGTAGTAAGCGTAGGTGTAGAGCTTGTTATCGATCTGCACATCACCCACGCTGGTTTTCAAGCCCAGGTATTCAAAGTCGCTCTGAAAGTCGTCGTAGTTGTAGCCGGTATAGGCTTGGCTTTGCGGGTTGCTGCTCAGGCCGTAGTTCGGGCCGAACTTTTGGATCTGCCCTGGCAAGGTGCTGGTGTAGGGATATTTGCTCACCGAGACATAAGGGGCGGAAGTGGCGCCGACGATGGCCGCGTTGCCGCCACTGTTGCGGTTGACCATGGAGACGAAGGTCAACAGCGAGTTGTCGCCGACGGGTCTTTCCGCCTTGATGAACAGGTTTTTGCGTTGCGTGCTGGCACCGCTCAGATACCCGTCGCTCTTGAGTTGGCGATAGTCGATGAAAGCGCGCATGTCGCCGTAGTTCTTCATCACCCCGGTATCGAACTCGGCTCCGAGCAGCGCGGTGCCGAAGCTGCCAAAGCTGCCATAGAGCGTGGTCTGCGGCTTGTCCAGAGGCTCTTTGGTGAGCAATGAAATGGTGCCGCCAAAGGTGGCGTAGCCGATGGTGGAGGCATTGCCCGGGCCGCGATCGACAATGATTTGACCGATGTCCTGCGGCATGAAATATTCCGCCGAGTGGTGGGTGAAGTCATTCGAGTCGCCCACCGGAATGCCGTCCCAGGTCAGGTTGTACTGTCCGTCCTGAAATCCTCGGATCGACAAGCCCTTGCTGTTGCCCAGGCCCGGGCCGTTGGGCTCGATGTCCACCACGCTGGGGGCGATGCTGACGATGTCGCTGTAGTTGGCCGTCGCGGCCTGGGTGTTGTCGATGTAGTGTTTGTTGATGATGGACTGCGGCTGCCCGGCTTTGAGCGAGCCTTGCGTGGGCGCCTGGTGGGGTGCGCTTTCCTGCTTGGCTTTTTCGCGCTCGACAGCGGTCTGACCGTTGCCGCCTTGCGCCCCCGCCTGCACCGTACCCAGACTCTCGGGAGAGGTCTGCGCATGGGCTGCGGCAAACGGCATGGCGAGCAGGGCGGTCAGGACGGACTGGGTGAGTCGCGATGGCTTGAAGTTGGGTCGATGGCGAGACATGACTGATTGCTCCCTTGGGCGGTGGGCGGGGTGGGTTGACGAAAGCTGTCATTCCATTCCTGCGATATGTCCGCGGGGTTGCAAAAACCTGTCCGAATCCTGTCCGGCTATGCCAAAGATGTACACAAATGTTGACAGTGCGAATGCTTCTCTTCACTGCATCGACTGTTCCGTGGCCCAGCGATACCCCGCGCCATGCACGGTTTGCACACGGTGATGCAGATCATGCGGACGAAGGTGCCGACGCAGACGGGCCACAGCGGTGTGCACGGTGTCGGCGTGCGCGCGTGCGGGAATGTCCATGGCCAACCGCAGCTCCTGCGGGCTCCGGATGTCGCCCTGCCGCGCGCCCAGAGCCCACAACAGTAGAAACTGCTGCGAGGGCAGGCTGAGGGAATGATTCTGAATGCGGAGGATCCGGGTTTGTCCGTCAAGCTCCAGATGGGGCTCCAACTGGATTCGGCTATCAGCCAGCGGCGCGAGACGTTCGCGCAGGCGAGCGAGCTGGGCCCGTATGAGCATAGGCGGGCTGTCGAGCGGCAGCAGGGCATCGGCGCCTGCTTTCAGCGCAGCCATGGCGCCGGGAGAGGCGCAGTCTGGCAAAAAGGCGATGACTCGGGACGTTTGTCCTCCGAGAGGATGACGCAGGCGCATCAGCCAGTTGGTCAGTTCATGCACGTCCTCGCCACTGACAGCCAGCACAGCCCAGGCATCGCCGACTCTCAGCCGCCGTAGTGCCTCATTGGCATCGACGGGCTGGCTGTTCCTGTCCTGACAGGGTGAGGGGGCTGAGGCGAACTGAAGCGACAGAACAGAATGTTTGATCGGCACGATCTGGGCAAGTGGTCATCAGATGAGGGGCAAGTGTGCGTTACAGTTTTGACAAAAGCGTGACAGGTCGGCCCACTACCATGCGCTGCGATGAAACTCAGCACCCAAGCCAACCTCTACGCCCTCGGCGCCATTGCCCTGTGGGCAACGCTCGCTACCCTGGGCGTGGCGCTTTCTCAGGTGCCGGCCTTCGCACTCACCGGGCTGGCGCTGATCATCGGCAGTGTGCCCACCTGGGGCCATTGGCGGCAGTGGAGGGTGTCTCGCGCGGCGCTGGCGTTGGGCGTTTATGGCCTGTTCGGATTCCATTTCCTGTTGTTCATCGCCTTGCGCCATGCGCCGCCGGTGCAGGCCAATCTGGTGAATTACCTCTGGCCCTTGTTCATCGTGGTGCTGGCGCCGCTGCTGCTGCCGGGGGTGCATCTGCGGCTGGCGCATGTGCTGGCGGCTGGTTTGGGTTTTCTGGGCGCGGGGCTGGCGATTCTGGGCGGTCACTCTTTAGAGGCGGCCTGGGCCTGGGCCTGGGGCTACCTTCCGGCCTTGGGCTCGGCGCTGATCTGGGCCACGTTTTCGCTCGGCAGCCGCCGCATGGCGCAGTCGGGCAAAGGGTTTCCCACGGCGGCGCTGGGCTTGTTCGGCCTGATTTCAGGCCTGCTCGCGCTGGGTTGCCATGTCTGGCTGGAGCCGCCTTTGCACCTCGATCTGCGCGATGGTTTGCTGATTTTGGCGATGGGTCTGGGCCCTCTGGGTGGCGCCTTTTTGTTGTGGGACCGGGCGCTGAAACTGGGTGATCCGCGAACCATCGGGGTGTTGAGCTACCTCACGCCCTTGGCTTCGACCTTGCTGCTGATTGCCGTGACCGGGCGGGCGTTGACGATCTGGATCGGTCTGGCGACGGTGCTGATCGTCGGCGCTGCGTTGTTGGCCATGCGGGTGAAAGACTAGGGCCTGTTAACGCTATTTATGCACCCACGCCGGGGCGTCTGCGGCGTTCTCGGTGCGAGGCAAGGCGACCAGCCTTGCCTCACACCTCCGCCTTGCATCCATCCCCGTCTGGGGGCAACGCGGGTGCATAAATAGCGTTAACAGGCCCTAATTATTTTCATCAGGTTGTGCGTTTTTGGGCTGGTCACTGAAAAACCCCATTTAACATTTGTTCACAGATAAGCCCCTTGATTTGAGGGGGTTGTGATCGACAGGGGGAAAGATGACTGAGCAGGCCACGCAGACCGAGGTGGAGCATCCGCCGACACTGAATCAGCCCGATGGCGAATCATCGGGCGCCGCCTACGCCTTGGGCGCGGTGGTTTTGGGCAGTTTGAGTCTGGCCGCCTGCGGGGGCGGTGGGGGCTCGGCTTCCAGTGGGGGCGGCGGGTCGGTTGCCACCTTGCCGCCGCCCACGCAGCCGCAGGCGGCGCGGTTTGTCGGCATGGCCGGACTGGGGGCGACGCAGGCTGACCTCGATGCGCTCACTTCCAAGGGCTATGAGGCCTGGCTCGATGCGCAGTTCAATGCGCCCCGCAGCCTGTCGCATTTCGACTGGTTGCTCTCCAAAGGGTATGGGGTCGAGGCGGATCGCTACCAATCCGCCGGGCTCGACGCCAACCTCTGGCGCAAGTTGCTCGGCTCGCCCGATGTGCTGCGGCAGCGCGTGGTGCTGGCGCTGTCGGAAATTTTTGTGGTGTCGGCCACTGGGCTCAACACGGCCTGGGCCAAGTTTGCGCTGGCCGCGTATCTCGACATGCTGGAGGAGCACGCCTTCGGCACTTACCGCGAGCTGCTCGGCGCGGTCAGCCTGTCGTGCGCCATGGGCGTGTACCTGAATATGCGCGGCAATCAGAAGGGTGATCCCAAGACCGGGCGCCAGCCTGACGAAAACTATGCCCGCGAGGTGATGCAATTGTTCAGCATCGGCCTGCTGCAGCTCAACCCCGATGGCAGCCCGAAAACGCTGGCCGACGGCCGGGCGCAATACACCTACAACCAGGAGCATGTCACCGCGCTAGCGCAGGTGTTCACCGGCTGGGACTTCAACACCACCAATGTCAACGCCAGCCCGGCGTTCATGCGCGAGCCCATGCGCCACGTCGCTGCGCGGTTTGCCACGGGCGACAAGAGCGTGCTGGGCGTGGCGATTCCGGCGTCGGCCGATGGCCCCACCGCGCTGAACAGGGCGCTGGACGTGCTGGAGGGTCATCCCAACGTCGGGCCCTTCATCGGTCGGCAGCTCATTCAGCGGCTGGTCTGCTCCAACCCCAGCCCGGCTTATGTCGCCCGGGTCTCGGCCGTGTTTGCCAACAACGGCCGGGGGCAGCGCGGCGATCTCAAGGCGGTGATCCGCGCCATCCTGCTCGACCCGGAAGCGATCAGCCCGCCGGCCGGTCCGGCCAGCGGCAAGCTGCGCGAGCCGGTGCTGCGCTTCGTGCAGTGGGCGCGCACATTCGGCGTGACCTCGCCGTCCGACGCCTGGGCCGTGGGAGACACCTCCAACCCCAGTTCGCGGCTGGGGCAGAGCCCGTTGCGCTCGCCTTCGGTGTTCAACTTCTTCCGTCCGGGTTATTTGCCGCCCGATTCGGCGCTGGGCACGAACGCCGTGACCGCGCCGGAGTTTCAACTCTGCAACGAGACCACCGTGGCCGGGTATCTCAACTTCATGCAAAGCGTGATCCAGAACGGCATTGGCGATCTCAAACCCAACTACACCGCGTATCTCACGCTGGCCAACGATGCCGGCGCACTGGTGGCCCGCTTCAACCTGCTGCTGGCCGGCGGGCGACTCAGTGCGGATACCCAGTCGACGATTGTCTCGGCCGTGAGCACCATCACGGCGACGACCGACACCGGGCGCCTGAACCGCGTGCGCGCGGCCATCCTGCTGGTGATGGCCGCTCCCGAATATCTGATTCAAGTGTGAGGCCGCCATGCACATCAGCCAAATCAAATCATTGCAGCGCCGCGAATTTCTCCGCCGCAGTTCCCTGCTCGGCGTCGTAGGCGGCGCCGCGCCCTGGGCGCTGACCCTCTCGGCCATCGGCGAGGCCGCTGCGGCAGACGCCACCGGCTACAAGGCGCTGGTCTGCGTGTTTCTCAACGGCGGCAACGATCACGGCAACACCGTCGTGCCGTATGACCCGACCAGCCACGCCGCCTACGCCGCCATCCGGCAGGCCCTGGCCACGCCGCGCGAGCAACTCGCCGCCACGGCGCTGACTCCGAGTGTGGCGCTCGATGGCGGTCGCCAGTGGGCGCTGGCGCCAACGATGACAGGGCTCAAGCGGGTGTTCGATGCAGGTCGGCTGGGCGTGCTGCTCAATGTCGGCACCCTGGTGCAGCCAACTACCGTGGCGCAATACAAGGCCAAGAGCGTGTCGCTGCCGCCCAAGCTGTTCTCGCACAACGATCAGCAAAGCGTATGGCAGGCGGCCTCGCCCGAGGGCGCGATCACCGGCTGGGGCGGGCGCATCGGCGATCTGTTTCTGTCCAGCAATGGCAGCGCCACCTTCACCGCGATCAATGTGTCGGGCAACGCGGTGTACCTCTCTGGCCAGCAGGCGGTGCAGTACCAGATTTCCACCGGCGGGGCGATCCGGGTGAATGGGGCGACCAGCAGTCTCTACGGTTCGCAGGCCTGTTCCAACGCGATGCGCAGCCTGATCACCGCGCCGCGCGAACACTGGATGGAGCAGGAAATCAACCGCGTGACGGCGCGCTCCATTGCGGCGCAGAGCACGGTGGCGTCGGCGTTGGCGGTGGCCCCCGCCAATTTCACTGCGGCGTTCGACACCACCAACCCGCTGGCGAACCAGTTGCTGATGGTGGCCCGGCTCATCGCCTCGCGCGCTGCGCTGGGCGTGAAACGGCAGGTGTTTTTCGTGTCCATCGGCGGCTTCGATCTGCATGACAACCTCAACGCACAGCATCCGGCGCTGCTCGGCCGCGTCAGCGGCGCGCTCGACAGCTTCGACGCCGCGATGGTGGAACTGGGCGTGGCCAACGAGGTGACCGCGTTCACCGCCTCCGACTTCGGCCGCACCCTGAGCTCGAACGGCGACGGCTCCGACCACGGCTGGGGCTCGCATCACTTCGTCATGGGCGGCGCGGTGCGCGGCGGGCGTTTCTGGGGCGCGCAGCCCGAGATCAGCGTGAACGGCGCCGACGACGTCGGCCAGGGCCGTCTGCTGCCGACCACCTCGGTCGACCAGCTTGCCGCCACGCTGGCCGGCTGGATGGGAGTGTCTGAAAGCGAGATGCCATTGGTGGTGCCGCAGATCGGCAACTACACCACGCGCAATCTGGGGCTGCTAGTGTGAAGGCGGTGCCACCTGCGCCCAGTCCACAACGTGGGCGAAGTACCGCACGCTGCCTTGTCCGCCCGCGATCCAGGCGCCTGGGTGATCTTCAAAACCCCGTGCCGTGGAAATTTGCAGCGCGTTGATATGGCCGGCCATAGTCAGTTCAGGGCCGTGGCGAGCGAGGTCGGAGCGGCTTTGTTCGCTGGGACGCACGATGGCGATATGCCCTGAGCGATTCGGGTTTGGGTTGGCCCAGGCGGCCAGTACGAACTCGCCTTGATTGGCCAGGGTTTGCGCCTGCTGCAGGTCTACGGCTCGCCAGCCTTGGGTGAGTCCTGTGGCACTGCCCAGCCAGTGGGTTTGCGGTGTGGCCAACATGCTGGCGCGGTGTTCGGGCGGCCTGAGTAGGGGCACGCCCAGACGCACCGACATGGCGGCCGCATAAGCACTGCAATGTGTGGCGTGGCGTGAGGTGCCCGGACGACGCAGATCAGGTTTGCCGCTGAGCCAGTGCACATGAATGTGCGGCAACCAAAGGTGCTCAACATTCGACTGGTCAAGGAAAGTCAGCAGTTGCCGACCTTGCGGCGTGATCGGCCCACAGCACGCCGCCAGCGCCGCGTTGGCGCTCAGCACGAGTGCGGCGAAAAACAGGCCCAGGCGGAGGGCGATTCGTTGGATGTTTTTCATCGGTGCAGGATGCGAAGGGCGGTTCAGCGCAATTCTTCGACCGCTTGCCAGGCGGCGTCAATGCTCGGCGTAACGCCATCGCCGCCGAGGGTGCGGGCCAGGTGGGGTGAGGTGGGGGTGAACAGCTCGGGCCCGGTGCTGACGAACAGCCCCACCACCGGGCGGCGCAGCGCCGCGGCGAGATGGGTGAAACCGGTATCCACGCCGACCACCAGCCGACTCTGCGCAATGATGGGCAGCATGTCGAGCAGGCTGCGGCGATCGAGAATCTGCGCGCTGCCCGCCGGAAGCGCCGCGATGATGTGCTGCGCACGTTCCTGCTCGACGGCGTTTCCCCAGGTCAGTTGCAGCCGCAGGCCCGCCTGCACCAAACGGGCGGATAGCGCCTGCCAGTGGTCGAGCGGCCAGAGTTTTTCCGGCTTGGAGGCGCCATGCGCGAGGAAGACCGTATCGGTCTGGGCAGCGCCTGGCTCGCGGGGGTAGCGCTGATCGATCGCATAGTCCACGGGGCGGTGCAGGTCGGTGTCGAGCACGGCCTGCGCAAACACCCGGCGCCCCTCGGTGCCGTGCAAGCCGACGGGCCGGGCGAAATGCAGGTGGTAGGCGCGGGCGGCGAGCGGCTCGCCGCCGCAGTCTTGCGCGCGATAGCCGACGCGCAGCGAGCCACGCGCCAGACGGGAGATGATGGCGCTTTTGAGCACGCTGTGCGGGTCCCAGATCAGGTCATAGCGCTCGGCGCGCAGGGCGCGCAGGACGGCGCGCAACCCGCGCAATTCGGCGAGGCTGCGCTGCTGTTGCACCGCCTTGAGCGGTAGGGCGAAGACGTGACGCACAGCGGGGTGCAGCCGCGGAATGTCGGCGAAGCGGGCATCGACCGCCCAGTCGATTTCGATGCCGGGCCAGCGCGCGGCGATGTCGGAGACGGCGGGCAGGGTCTGCACCTGATCGCCCATGGCGGACAACTGCACCAGCAGAATGCGCTTCGGGGCTGACGGCAAGGCGCCTTGACCCCACTGAAGTGGGAACTGCACCTGCGTCATGCGGCGGGCAGCAAGGCTTTGCCCATCAGGTCTTCCAGCACCTTCAGCGGCGCGGTGTGCGGATAGAGCTGGTGCCGGGGTTCGAGGTAGAAGGTCTGCTCCATCATGTATTGCCCGCCCATGACGGCGTGCAGCACCTGATCGGAGAACACCACCCAAGTCGTGCCCGGCGCGAAGTCCACGCTGCGCTGCGGCGCGTCTTTCTGATAGGCCAGATCGGCCTTCATTTTGTCGTGCAACTGCAGCATGTAGTGGTCGTAGTCGGTGCGGTGCGATTTGGTGATTTTGAGCGCGCGCAACACCGCAGCCGAGCCGGGCACGGGGGGGGTGAGCCGCGGTGCAAAGCGCTGCAGAAATTCGGGGAAGGGCTCGCCCACGCGCCACTGCCGGGGCTGTCCTTCGGGATTGAGATTGGTGAACACCCGCAGCAGCCGCACGCCGTGAATCGGGTTGGAGGGGAAGGCATCGACGTGCAGCCGGGTGTCGTCTTTTCGCCAGCTCGTCTCGCGGCCTTCGACCTGTATGGGGCGGTACGAGGCCTTGGCCGCGCGCAGCTTGCCCTGATAGTGCGGGAACAGCCGGTCGACCAGGGACTGGGCCTGATTGGAGAATCGCTGGATCATGTCGCGCAATTCGGCCTGGTCTTGCGTGCTGCCCGACGCGCCGCGAATGCTGCCGTCATCGCGCAGGCTGATGTTTTTGGCCTTGCCGTCGCTGATGGCCGGCGTGAGAAAGCGGCGCTCACTCGCGCTCAGTTCGAAGTGCAGCTGCGGGAAGCACAGTACATGGCCGCCTTCGAGCAGGTGCTCCACCCCGGCGGTGGGCGCGCGCTCGCAGGGGCTGGCATCCCAGGCGGTATCGGGAAAGTTGCGGATGGTGTCGTCGAGTGCGGCCATATTGCCTCCTGCAAAGAGTGCGCAGAATAGGGCGCTTTACGCCGCTGCAGCCTGATCTGGGGTAAGCGGATCTCAGCGCACCCGCATGCCCGGCTGCGCTCCGGCGTGCGGTTCGAGAATGTAGAGGCCGGGCTGCGCCTTTTCGTCGGCGGCGCTGGCGGCCAGCACCATGCCTTCGCTCAGGCCGAATTTCATCTTGCGCGGCGCGAGGTTGGCCACCAGCACGGTGAGTTTGCCGATCAGGTCTTCAGGTTTGTAGGCGCTGGAGATGCCGGAGAACACATTACGGGTGCGCGGCTGTCCATCGGGCGTGGTTTCGCCCACGTCGAGGGTGAGGCGCAGGAGTTTGGTCGAGCCTTCCACGGCTTCGACATGCTGGATGCGGGCGATGCGCAGATCGATTTTGGCGAAGTCGTCGATGGTGATGAAGGGGTCTTGCGTGGCGTCGGTAGCCGGTGCTGAGGGCGTCATGGCTTGGGCGGCAGGCTTGGCAACGACTGGCGCTGCGGGCGGATTGGTCTCGAACAGGGCGTCGAGGCGCTTGGGGTCGATGCGGTGCATCAGGTGCTGATAGGGCGCGGCGTGTTGCGGCAGTCCGGTGGCGTCGCCCCAGACAAAATCGCGCTCCAGCCCGAACAGCTCGCGCGCCACGCGGGCGGTGAGTGCCGGCAGCACCGGGCTGAGCATGACCGACAGCAGCCAGAACCCGGCCAAGGCCTGCGAGCAGGCGTCTTGCAGATCGGCGCGGCGGGCTTCGTCTTTCGCCAGAATCCAGGGCTGGGCGGCGTCGAACGCGGTGTTGATGCGGTCGGCGTAGGCCATGATTTCTCGCAGCGCCCGGGCGTATTCGCGCGCTTCGAAAGCGGCGGCCACGTCGTCGGAGAGCGCCTTGGCGGCGTCACGCAGATTGTCGGAGTTGTGGGCGTAACCCAGCTTGCCGTCGAAGTATTGGCTGATGAATTTGGCGGCGCGGCTGGCGATGTTGACGTACTTGCCGATGAGGTCGCTGTTGACCCGGGCGACAAAATCTTCCGGCGTGAAATCCACATCTTCCACCCGCGAGGTCAGCTTGGCGGCGAGGTAATAGCGCAGCCACTCGGGGTTGAGGCCGATGTCGAGATACTTCAGCGGCGAGATGCCGGTGCCCCGGCTTTTGCTCATTTTCTCGCCGCCGACGGTGACGAAGCCGTGCACATTGATCTGGCTCGGAGTCTTGCGGCCCGAGAAGTGCAGCATGGCCGGCCAGAACAGGGTGTGGAAATACACGATGTCCTTGCCGATGAAGTGCACCTGCTCCACCGCCGGGTCGGCGACGAAGGCGTCGAAACTCTGCGCGGTGCGCGAAGGCGCGTGCCAGTGTTGCGCGGCCTGCCCCTTGTCGAAGTGATTTTTCAGGCTGGCGAGGTAGCCGATGGGGGCGTCGAGCCAGACGTAGAAGTATTTGCCCGGCGCGTCAGGGATCTCGATGCCGAAGTAGGGCGCATCGCGCGAGATGTCCCAGTCGGCCAGGCCGCCGTGGCCGTTTTCGTCGGTGGTGAACCATTCACGCACCTTGTTGAGCACTTCGGTTTGAAGATGAGGCTGGCCGTTGGCGTTAGTGGCCTGCGTCCAGTTGCGCAGATAGTCGGCGCAGCGGTCGGACGAGAGCTGAAAGAAGTAGTGCTCGCTCTTGCGCAGCTCGGGCGTGGCGCCGGATAGTGTGGAATAGGGATGCTTGAGTTCGGTGGGCGCGTACACCGCCCCGCAGACTTCGCAGGCGTCGCCGTACTGATCGGCCGCGCCGCATTTGGGGCACTGGCCCTTGATGTAGCGGTCGGGCAGGAACATGCCTTTGACCGGATCGAAAAACTGTTCGATGTCGCGCATCGCGATCAGGCCGTTCTTGCGCAGCGCGCGGTAGATGTCCTGCGCGAGCTGATGGTTCTCCGTCGCGTCGGTGTTGTGCCAGTTGTCGAAGCGGATGTGAAAGCCGTCGAGATATTGCGCCCGCCCGGCGGCGATGTCGGCGACGAACTGCTGCGGCGTCTTGCCCGCCTTGTCGGCGGCGATCATGATGGGCGCGCCGTGGGCGTCGTCGGCGCCGACGAAGTGCACCTCGTGCCCCTGCATGCGTTGAAAGCGAACCCAGGTGTCGGCCTGGATGTATTCCATGATGTGGCCGATGTGGAACGGGCCGTTGGCGTAGGGCAGGGCGGTGGTGACGAAGAATCGGCGCTTGGAAGTCATGGTGAACGGGGTGGAGTGCGCCCGGCCGGGAGCGCCGGGGCGTGCGGGCGTTGCCGCGCAAATGGGTATTTTAGGTGGCGACGGGCGAAAGGATCTGGCGCGACAACCGGGCGATCGTGCGCCCTTCCGCTTCCACCTCGCGCAGGCGGCGCTCGATCGGGGTGTCGATGGCGCCGGTTTCGGCCGCTTCGATGCACGTCGCCTGCCCGTCGAGACCGAGACAGCCTTGAAGCAGGGCAAGGGTATGGCGCAGGCGGGCCTGCTCGGCGGCAGGCAGCACCCGGTCGCCGCGCTGCGCTCTGATCACGCGCAAGGTGGCGAGGTGGGCGCTGAGCAGATCGCTATGGGCGATGAACGCGGCGAGTTCGCGCCGCATGTGCTGATGCTGGCGCGGCTCTTCCAGCATGCGGGCGTGCAGGCCGCCCACGGCGGCGAGCGCGTCTTGAATGCGTTTGCGCTCACGGCGGTAGTTCAGGTCGCTGACCTGCTGCGGGTCGAGCACGGCCTGTGCATAGCCCAGAGCGGCGCGCTGCAAGGCATCGACCTGGCGGCGCAGATCGTTGGCCTCCCAGCGCGGCAGCACGAAGCTGAAAGCCCAGGCCAAAGCTGCGCCGATCAGCGTGTCTTGCAGGCGCTGAGTGACCAGAAACTGGCTGCCCGGCTCCAGCAAGGCCACGAGCAGCAGGGCGTTGACGCTGGCGAACAGGGCGGTGAAGCGGTAGTTGAGGGTGATGAAGGTGCGCGCAAAGGCCAGGGAGACGAACACCCCCAGCGTCATCACCCCCAGCGATGGGTGGGTGGAGAGCAGCGCCGCGACCAGTATGCAGCCCAGCAGCGTGCCCAGCACGCGGTCTTTGATGCGCTGGCGGGTGACGCTGTAATTCGGCCGCAGAATCACGCCGATGGTCAGCAACACCCAGTAGTCGTGCGGGTGATAGGGCAGGGCGCGCAGCACCAATTCGCCTGCGAACAAGGCCAGCGCCAGACGGATGGCATAGCGGAGGATGGGTGATTCAAAGCGGATGGATTGCCATAGCGCGTTCGGGTCGTAGCGCAGCGGGCTGAGAAAGGCCTGCAGATCCATGCCCTGCAGCGGATCGGGCTGAGTCGGCGACCCGACGGGTTTTTCTTGAGCGAGCAGATCGCTGATGCGCTGAAACTTGTCGGCACTGGCGCGCAAGGCCATGCGGGCCTGCTCGAATTCGGCGCTGGGCTGGCTGGGCTGCAGGGTGGCGAGTGCGTGCTCGATGGTTTGCGCGCAGGGCAGGTGGGCGGGCAGGGTGTTGGCCGGCCTGCCGCGCAACAAGGCGTCGGCGCGCTGGTCGAGGGCATCGCCGATGCGCTGCGCCCAGTCGCGCAGCGCATCGGGCACGGGCGTGGCGTCGAACTGCTTGAGAATCAGGTCGCCATCGGTCTGGCTGGCCAGCAGGGCTTCGTTGACCTCCAGCAGCACAATGAGCCGCGCCGCCAGGGCGCGATCAGCCGCGGTGCGCACATCCCGCAGCACGATGTCGCGCGTGTTCTGCAAGGTGTCGTTGATCGCGGTGAGTTGCGCGACCGCGCCGCTCAATCCAGAAGACTGCGCGCCGAAGTGATTGGCCAGCCAATGCGCAAACTGGCCGAGCTGCGCCAGCAACTCGGCCAACGCCTGCTCCTTGGTGCGGCGGCGCAGCCAGCGCGCCAGCAGCAGGGCATAGGCGGTGTAGAGCAATGCGCCGATGAAAAACAGCGCCACGGCCGCCGCCAGTTGCGCCGGGCCTTGCAACGGCGGAGAACCCACGGTGATGACCGAAATGAACAGCACGCTGAAACTCATCGCCAGCGCCCGCTTGCCCCACACGGCGATCAACCCGCTGATAAAACCCAGCACGGGAATGAGCACGATCTGCACCGCAGGCCACCACAGGCTGGCGCCGACCAGCGCAAAGGCAACCGTGCTCGCCACGCTGGTAAACAACAACTCCACGCGCTTGACCCGGGTGGGCGCCGGGTTGTCGGCGAAGCACACGGTGAGCGCGCCGCTGCCCAGTGCAATCGCAGGGCCCAACCCCGCGATTGCGTAAGTCACCAAGCCGAACAGGGCGACGCCCACGGCCGACACCAGCCCGCCGGTGAAGTAGCGGCCGTGGAGCAGAACGAGGACTTGTCGCGGTGTCAGCATGTGAGGTGTTTTTTGCGTGCTATTGTCGTTGGAGTGTTGGCGATTTGCGCACGGCTGAACGTGCTACGAGGAGCAAGAGCATGGCATCACCCTTGAAAATTCTGGTCGTTGGCGCGGGCGCCGTGGGCGGCACGCTGGCCGTTCGGCTTGCGGCTGCCGGACACACGGTCAGCGTGCTGGCGCGTGGCGCGCATCTGCAGGCGATTCAACGCGCCGGGCTGTGTCTGGAAGACCCGCAAGAGCGCGTTTGTGTGGAGGTGCAGGCCAGCGACGATCTGGCCGATTTCGCGCCGCAAGATCTCGTGATATTAGGTCTGAAGGCGCATCAACTCGGCCCCGTTCTGCCACAGCTTCGCCCTTTGCTGCACGCCGATACGGTTGTGCTGCCCGCCATCAACGGGGTGCCTTGGTGGTATTTCCACGCCGACACCAGCCCGCAGGCGCGCACGGCGCAGAGGCGCACTGCGCATCTGGAAAGCATCGACCCCGGCGGCCGCTTGCTGGGCGCCATCGACCCGGCGCATCTCGTGGGCTGCGTGGTGCACGCCAGCGCCGAGGTAGCCAGCCCCGGCGTGATTCGTGGCAATGGGCAATACCGCTATGTGATCGGCGAACCCACACACACGCGCAGCCCACGCGTGCAGGCGCTGGCCGACCACTTGCGTGCGGCGGGCTGCGAGCCGGAAGTCACCGACCGCATCCGCGACGCCATCTGGATGAAGCTCATCGGCAACGCCACCTTCAACCCGGTCGCCGCGCTGACGCGAGCGCGCATGAACGCCATCTGCGACAACCCCGAACTCGTCGCCCTCATCCGCGACGGCATGGCCGAGATCATGGGCCTGGCGCGGGCCTATGGCTGCGATCCGCTGGTCAGCATCGAGCAGCGCATGGACATCGCCCGCGGCATCGGCCCAGTGAAAACGTCCACCCTGCAAGACCTGGAGCGCGGCCGCGCACTGGAGATCGCCGCCCTGCTGCACGCTCCGCTCGAAATGGCCCGCCTCGCCCACCATCCCATGCCCACCCTGCAAACGCTGAGCGCCCTGCTGGGTGAGCTTGATCGGCAAGTTTGCAATTGAAGACCGCCAAAAAAAAGCCGGTCAGAGACCGGCTGGAAGGGTACCTTTGGGGTACCGAGGAGACAACTGTTTGGGCGATAGGCGGCGCTTTTTGAATCGGCCGCTCAGCCTCATGTGCAATCAACGCAGCGTGGGGGCAAAAGTTGACAAGCCAGTTGACAAGCCGCCACGCCGCGCAAAAAACCGGCTGAACGATCAGGCTGCGGCGCGCTTGGCGGCGGTGCGGCCGGTGGTTTGCGCCGCTTTCATCGCGGTGCTGGTCACAGCGTTCATATTGGCTTCCACTGCCTCGGCGGCCTGCTTGGTGACTTTCTGCACCGAGTCATAGGCGTTGTTGGCGGCGTTCATGGCGCTTTTCATCATGGCCACGGCGGTTTCTGAGCCGGCGGGGGCATTCTTGGCGGCGGATTCGGCCAGGTCCATGAACTTCTTGTGGGTTTCAGAAATTTGCGACTCAGCGGTCTTGGCCAATTCGGCCTGGGCGCCAGAAGCGATTTCGTAGGCATGACGTGAGTAGGACAGAACCTTCTCGGCCATCGGCTGCATCCAGCCCGATTGCAGGGTCGACAGTTCCTGCAGGTCTTTGACCGACAGAAGCGCCATGGTGTGATCGGCGCTTTCTTGCAGAGAGGTCTTGACGGCCTGCATGTTCAGGTCAACCAGTTTTTCCATGTTGTCCATGGACTTGGCGGCCAGACCGAAAAAGGTTTCGAACTGGGCTTTTTGCGCTGCTGCGAATTGCTCGGGGGTCATCATGATGTCTCTCCTGGGTTGAGGGCGTTGGCTGCGGTTGAACTGCTAAAGGGGCGGCAGCCAACACATTTTGAACCCGCAACGGTGTCACGAAGATGACGGCCTGCTCAGGTTCATTTGTGCACTGCACAATCACTATTGTAGAGACGACCTTCTGAATTGCAAGAAAAATTTGTGCATTGCAGCAAATTTATTGAAATCTCAATAATTTCAATGAGTTGCCGCGCTATTCCTTGGGGCGCCTGGGCTTGTAGACGGAAGGGGGAAACGATTTTTCGGTTTGCCGCGGCTGGGCGACGTCGCTGGCTTTGATGCGGCGCGGAGCAGCTTTCACCCGCTTACTTTCGGGCACGGCCAGAGTGCCCGACTTTTTGTCGGCCGCAGCAGTCATCAGCTCGACTTGGGCGGCGGTCGTAGAGGCATCGGGCTCGGCGCGGCGCCCCGATTCTGCCGCGGAGACTTTGGAAAACCGCTGCAGCAGGCTGACGATCTGGCCATAGACGCGGGGCGTAGCGGCCAGCACTTCACCTGTGAAGAGGAAGTCGCCATCGCCGGCAAAATTGCCCACCAGGCCGCCGGCCTCGGTGATCAGCAGACTGCCGGCGGCAATGTCCCAGGGTTTGAGCCCGGTTTCGAAAAATCCGTCGTAGCGCCCCGCCGCCACGTAGGCCAGGTCGATGGCGGCAGCGCCCGGACGGCGCAGGCCGACGCAGCGCTGCGCCACGAGCTTGAACATTTCGAGATAGGTGTCGATGTCGTCGTTCTTGCGGAACGGAAACCCGGTGCCGATGAGACTGTCTTCCAGCCGCACTCGGTTGGAGACACGGATGCGGCGGCTGTTGAGAAACGCCCCGGCGCCGCGTGTGGCGGTGAAGAGTTCGTCGCGCGTCGGGTCGTAAACCACGGCCTGTTGCACCACGCCGCGATGGGCCAGTGCGATGGAGACGGCGTACACCGGCATGCCGTGGATGAAGTTGGTGGTGCCATCGAGCGGGTCGATGATCCACTGATATTCCGACGAGGCATCGCCGAAGGCGCTGCCAGTCTCTTCTCCCAGAATGCCATGCTGCGGATAGGCCTTGAGCAGCACGTCGATGATGGCTTGCTCGGCGGCGCGATCGACTTCGGTCACGAAATCGTTGGCGGCTTTTTGCGCGACGCGCAGCAGGTCAATATCGAGACTCGCGCGGTTGATGATTTTGCCGGCTTCGCGCGCTGCGCGAACGGCCACATTGAGCATGGGGTGCATGGTGTCCTGAGCGCCAGCAACGACAATGGCGCGAGAAATTTCGGGAAGTGACAAAGAACAGATGAAAGATGCGCATTTTATCGACGCCGAGGCGGCCGCGTGTGCACCGTCGCTGGATGACACGGTCTTCGTGCTCGTGGGCACCAGTCATCCGGGCAATGTGGGCGCGGCGGCGCGCGCCCTCAAGAACATGGGTTTCGCCAACCTGAGGCTGGTCGCTCCGCGCTTTGCCGATGTGCTCGCGCAGCCCGAAACCCTGGCCTTCGCCAGCGGCGCGGAAGATGTGCTGAAGGCGGCGCAAGTGCACGGAGAACTCAATGACGCCGTGGCGGACTGTGGCGTGGTCGTGGCGCTGTCGGCGCGGGTGCGCGATTTCGGCCCTCCGCTGCACACGCCGGAGTGGTTGCCCCAACTGGCGCGGCGAAGTGCGGAGCAGGGGCGGCGCGTGGCCTTTGTTTTCGGCAGCGAACGCTTCGGGCTGAGCAACGCCGATGTGTATCGCTGCGATGCCCTGCTGAGCATTCCCGCCAATCCGGCCTACACCTCGCTCAATCTCGCGCAGGCGGTGCAGGTCATCGCGTGGGAGTGGCGTAAAGGGGTCGGGCTGCATGCGGTGCAGCCTGCGCAGGCCGAAAGCGTGGCGGCGACGGCGGGAGAGGTGCAGGGGATGCTGGCGCATGTTGAGCAGGCTTTGCTGGCGTTGGAGGTGCTCGACCCCAACGCGCCGCGCAAACTGCTGCCGAGGTTGCAGCGCCTGGCTTCGCGGGCGGAACTCACGCGTGACGAAGTGCAGATTTTGCGCGGCGTGTGCACCGCCGTACTTCGCAAAGTGCCGAAGGGCTGATGCCGACGCATGGAAAATCAGGGTTCAATACACTGAACTCTCCCTTCACTAGCTGCAAAGCGACCGATCCATGCTGCAACGATTGCGTGAGACCATCCAGATCATCTTGGAGCGCGACCCTGCCGCGCGTTCGACCTGGGAGGTTGTCACCTGTTATCCGGGCCTGCACGCCTTGCTGTTTCACGGCATGGCGCATGGCTGCTGGAAGCGCGGCTGGCACTGGCTTGGGCGATGGATTTCGCACTGGGGGCGCTGGCTCACCGGCATCGAGATTCATCCCGGGGCCACCATTGGTCGGCGCGTGTTCATCGACCACGGCATGGGCGTGGTCATCGGTGAAACGGCGGAAATCGGCGACGACTGCACCATCTACCAAGGCGTGACGCTGGGCGGCACCTCGCTCTACAAAGGCGCGAAACGGCACCCCACTCTGGAAGCGGGTGTGGTGGTCGGTGCCGGGGCGCAAGTGCTCGGCGGCTTTACCGTGGGCGAGGGCGCGCGCATCGGCTCGAACGCGGTGGTCGTCAAGGCGGTTCCAGCCGGGGCGACCGCTGTGGGTAACCCCGCGCGCATCCTCCAGAAAGAGGTAGACCAGCAGCGCGAGGCCACGGCGGCGCGCATGGGGTTTTCCGCCTATGCCGTCACTCAGAACGGTGACGACCCGCAATCACGCGCGGTGCTCGGGTTGATCGACCATGCCGCGCAGCTCGAACATCAGGTCGCGCTGCTCTGGCAGGCGCTTGAGCGGCATGGTGTTTGCCCGGCCGAGGCCTGTCCGCCCGAGGCGCTGCGCACCGAGCATTTCGACAAAGCCAAGCTGGAAAAACTGGTGGAGTGACGGCGGCAGGGTGGCGTCGCTAGGCTGCGTTGCCTTGCGCGGAGATGATCTTCGCGTCAATGCCGATGAAGCGCGCTACGGTCGCGCAGCATGTGCTCCAGCTCATTCAGACTGGTTGTGCGCACGGCAAAAAGTCGGATCGTCTCGGCAGAGCTGCCGTTTGAGCCGAAGAGGAAATTGAGAATTTGTTTCACTATGCCCATGATGGCACCTATGTAAGTCTAGGGTTAACCCGGATTCTAAGGGGTGCCAGGTTTTTTTGCTGGGCCGCTCCCGCGAGGGGAAAACCGTTCCGTGGGCAATGGGCACCGGGCGAGGAAAAGGAACCGACTCATGAGACTTTTGATCTGGCTCACGCTGGCCTGTCTTTGTCTGAGCGCTTGCGCTGCGCCGGGGGCGTCGTCTGATCATCATTCCGGCGTCATCCTCTACGGTGAACTGGACGAGGGCATTCAAATTCACCCGTAGAACCAACCGCAGCATTGTGTCAGGCCGATGAGCGGCTACCTGATTGGCATGATCTAGATCAAACAACTGTGAGATGCGCCTCAAGCGAGCTTCTTGGGGTGTCGTCATCTAGATATTCGAATATGCCGCGTGTCATGCAGAAAAAGTTCTCCAGCATGCGGCAGGAGGAACCATGCGCAACAACCAGCCCGTCACCCAGACCGAGCGTCTGTTTGGGAAAAACGAATACATCGTCTCCAAGACGGATCTCAAGGGGCGGCTCACCTATGTGAATCGGCCCTTTCTGGAGATCAGCGGATTTTCCGAGGACGAATTGCTGGGTTCCGCCCACAACATCGTGCGCCACCCGGACATGCCGCCCGAGGCGTTTGATGACATGTGGCGCCATCTGCAAGCCGGCAAGCCGTGGCAGGGCATGGTCAAGAATCGTTGCAAGAACGGCGATTTCTACTGGGTTCAGGCCAACGCCAATCCCATCTGGGAAGAGGGCCGGATGGTGGGCTATATGTCACTGCGGGTGCTCCCCAGCCGCGAGCAGGTGAGGGCGGCGCAAGAGTTCTACGCTTCGTTGCGAGAAGGCCGCGCGCAGGGCTGGACGGTTCGGCATGGAAAGCCAGCGCGCACCGGTTTGCGCGGGTGGCTGCGCGAGGGTGCGCGGGTGTTGCAACAGCGGGCCGTTTCCTTTTTCAGCGCGGGTTTGCTGCTCATCGCCCTGTTGATGTTGGCGCTTGGCGGGGCCGAGCAAGCTGGCTATCTGCAAATTGCAGGCTTGGCGATCAGCGCACTGCAGATGGCCCTGTCGGTCGTCCTGATGGGCGGACTGACATCGCTGGCCTGGACCGTGCGGCGTCAACTGTTGCAGCCCATCGATGCGCTGCAAAAAGAGATGGAAGCCGTATCCGCGGGCGATCTGATCTTGGGAGAAGTGTCCACCGACACGCGTGGCGCAAACCGTTTGCGCCAGACGCTGGACACCATGCGCGGCAACCTCAGCAGCATGGTGCAAGACATTCGCGCCGCCGCCGCGCAGATCACGACGGGTTCGCAGGAAATCGCCTCGGCCTCGCAAGGGTTGGCTCAGGCCGCGTCGGAGCAGGCCGCCTCGGTCGAAGAGACGTCGGCCACGCTGGAGCAGACGGGCGCCTCCATCGAACAAAATGCCCAGAGCGCCCGGCAGACCAACACCCTTGCGCAGGCCGCCGCGCATCAGGCGAGCGAAGGCGGCACGGCGGTGGCGCAAACGGTGCAGGCCATGCAGAGCATCGCCGAGCGGATTTCCATCATCGACGACATCGCTTACCAGACCAATATGCTGGCCCTCAACGCCGCGATTGAAGCCGCGCGGGCCGGAGAGCAAGGCAAGGGATTTGCGGTGGTTGCGGCCGAAGTGCGCAAGCTGGCCGAAAAAAGTCAGGCAGCCGCGCGCGAAATCAGCGAACTGGCGACCTCCACTCTTCACCAAGCCGAGCGGGCGGGTGATCTGCTCCAGGAGATCGTGCCCGCCATTGCCAAGACTTCGCAGCTCGTGGAGGAAATCAGCGCGGCGTCAAGCGAGCAGGCCACGGGGGTTCAGCAAATCTCTCAGGCTGTCGCGCAACTGAACACGGTGACGCAGCACAACGCCTCGGCTTCAGAAGAACTGGCCGCGACGTCGGAAGACTTGAGCGAGCAGGCGAAGTTTCTCGAAAAGGCCATGGTGCAGTTCCGCCTGAATGGCGAGCGCGTTCCTGTCGTGCTGTCGCGTGCAGAGCGCAAGCGGCAAGGCGCACAGGAGATGCCGGGCGCGGGTTTGTTGGCCAGCGAAGGGGGATTCACCGCGTTCTGATAAGAAAATGGTTTAGTGATGCTGCAACGCAACATTCAATTGCGCTGATATGGCAATTCGCTCGCAATCGGGCTAAGATTAGGGTTATCCCTTACTCTTTTGCGGCTGTTCCCACAAGGAATCACCCGCACCTCATCATGAATCACTTCAAGCATTTTCTCGACAAACTTCTGTCCGGCATTGAGGCGCACCAGAGCGCAGACGAACACTACCTTGCCCAATCCGTTGACGCCTGTGACTTCGAACGCCGCGTGCGCGAGTTGGAATTGCGCGGCTCCCATGCCCAAGATTGGACCTGGGCCGATGTGGCGCGAAATCAAACGGAGCGCCATTCATGGTGACGTCTTTTGTTGCGACGCAGCAAGACTCGGCGCCTGCGCCGTGGCTGGCCCTGTCCGATGGCTGGATAGGGTCGGCCGATGCGGTCAGTCGGCAGGTGCTGCACTGGCCGTTCGACGCGCTGCGAGATCAGTACGCCACTGCCGTGCGTGCGGGGCTGATCGAGCGTTCGCTCATCGCGTCGTCCCAGTTCGAGCGCAAAACCGCGGCGCTGGAGCGGGCCTTGCTCGGCAGCTATGCCCGGCAGGTCTGATTGCTGAGACCTGCTCACGTTTTCGCCTGTCGGCGGACACAATCCCGCTCAAGCCGCTTAAACCGTTTAGACGTTCAGACTGAAATGCCGGTGAAGGGCTTGACCTCGGCGAGCACGAAGCTGGATTTCACGTCTTCGACGCTTTCGTGTTTAAGCAGGGTTTCGAGCACGAAGTGGGCGTAGTGCTCCATGTCTTGCACATGCACGCGCAGCAGGTAGTCCATCTCGCCGGTCATCGCCAGGCATTCCACCACCTCGGGCCAGCCTTGGACGGCGGCGCGAAACACTTCCTGCGGCGAACGCTGGTTGCTGGCGCGGTGTTTCTCAAGGCGGACACTGAGCAGGGCGCTCAGGCTGAGGCCGAGTGCGCGCGGGCTGACGATGGCGCGATAGCCCTCGATGACCCCGATCTGCTCCAGCCGCCGGATGCGTCGCTGAACGGCCGAAGCGGAGAGCCCGATCTGCTCGGCCAGCTTTTCCTGCGTCAATCGTGCATCGGCTTGCAGCAGGGCCAGCAGCCTGCGGTCGATGCGGTCGATGGCTTCAGTCTGGGGTTTGCGCATGACGGGCGGGCTCACAGATCGGTGCGCAGGGTCCACAACTCGGGAAACAGCACGGTGTCGAGCATCTTGCGCAAATAAGGCACGCCGCCGGTGCCGCCCGTGCCGCGCTTGAAGCCGATGACGCGCTCGACGGTGGTGACGTGGCGGAAGCGCCAAAGGCGAAACGCATCTTCGAGATCGACCAGTTCTTCGCCGAGCTGGTAAAGGTCCCAATGATCTTCGGGCGAGCGGTACACCGTCAGCCAGGCTTGTTCCACTTCTGCGTGGGCGGCATACGGTTGCGTCCAGTCGCGATCGAGGCGGGTCTGGGGAATGGGCAGGCCGCGGCGGGCGAGCAGGCGCAGGGCTTCGTCGTACAGGCTGGGCGCGCGCCAGGCGGCCTCTACCGTGGCGAGGTGGTCCGGCTGGTGGGCATGCGGGCGCAGCATGGCTGCGTTTTTGTTGCCCAGCCGGAACTCGATGCAGCGGTACTGCCAGCTCTGAAAGCCGCTGGAACTGGCCAGATACGGCCGCAGCGCGGTGTATTCGCTGGGCGTCATGGTGGCGAGAACATCCCAGGCGTGGACGAGCTGCTCCATGATGCGCGACACGCGCGACAGCATCTTGAACGCCGGCTGCAGCGCGTCGGCGCGCACGGCGTCGAGCGCGGCGTGCAGTTCGTGCAGCATCAGCTTCATCCAGAGTTCGCTGGTCTGGTGCTGGATGATGAACAGCATCTCGTTATGCGTGGGCGAAAGCGGGTGCTGCGCGCCGAGTAGCTCGTCGAGGTGCAGGTAGTCGCCGTAGCTCATCGACTGCGAAAAATCGAGTTGCGCGCCTTCTTCGTGCACGATCTCCTCGCCCGAAGAATTCTCAAGAAACTCGCCGGGCCGTCCCAAGAGTTTCTTGCCCCTTGAGGGGAGAACCGAGCGAAGCGAAGGGTTTCGGGGTGGGCTCATGTCACGGCTCCCTTGCGGGCGAATCGCGCTTCTCGCCAGAGGCCGCTGTCGAGTACGTCGCGTAGCGTCTGCACGGCGTCGAACACATCGACGTGGCGCAGGTAAAGCGGGGTGAAACCGAAGCGCAGCAGATCGGCGTCGCCCCGGGTTTTGTCGCCGGCGCGGAAGTCGCCGATCACCCCGCGGGCGATCAGGGCCTGCATCACGGCGTAGCCATCGCCGTCGAAACTCAGCGAGACCTGACTGCCGCGCCGGGCGACGTCGAGCGGGGTGGCGACGGTGAGCGGATGCGCGCTCAGTTGTTCGCGCACGAGGCGGATGAACAGGTCGCTGAGCGCCAGAGACTTGCGCCGTAGCGCCTGCATGCCGCCCATGGGCTCGGCGGCGAGCAGCGTGTCCAAACCGCAGTCGAGCGCGGCCAGCGAAAGCAGGGTCGGCGTGCCGCAGAGGTAGCGCGCAATGCCCTGCGCCGGCTGGTAGCCGGGGGTGAAGACGAAGGGCGCCGCGTGGCCGTGCCAACCGGAGAGCGGCTGTTCCACCCGGTTGACATGGCGCGCATGCACCCAGACAAAGGCCGGCGCACCCGGGCCGCCGTTGAGGTATTTGTAGCCGCAGCCGATGGCGAAATCGGCTTGCGCGCCGTTGAGATCGACCGGCACCGCCCCGGCGGAATGCGCCAGATCCCACACGGTCAACGCACCCGCTGCGTGGGCCGCAGCGGTGACCGCGGCCATGTCGTACAGCGCACCGCTGCGATAGTTCACCTGCGTGAGCAGCAGCACGGCCACGTCGTCGCGCAGTCGGCCCAGGGCCTGCCCCTGCTCCACGAGTTCGAGCTGCATGCCGTGCTGCGCGGCGAGCGACTGGGCCATGTAGAGATCGGTCGGGAAATTTTCCCGCTCGGACACGATGACGCGGCGCTGCGGGGCGTCGGCGCGAGCGATGGCCAGCGCGGCGCTGAGCACTTTGTAGAGGTTGATGGAGGTGGAGTCGGTCACCACCAGTTCGTCTGGAGCGGCGCCCACGAGGCGGGCGATCTTGTTGCCCACGCGCCGGGGCAGATCGATCCAGCCCGCGGTGTTCCAGCTGCGGATCAGGCCTTCTCCCCATTCCTCGGTAAGCACGGTCTGCACCCGCGCGGCGGTTGCCCGGGGCAGGGCGCCGAGCGAATTGCCGTCGAGGTAGATCACGTCATCGGGCAGGGTGAACTGCTCGCGCAGCGGGGCGAGGGAATCGGCGGCGTCGAGCGCGAGGCCGTCTTGGCGTTGAAGCGTAGGCATAGACATGAGGAGGAGATCAAAGTTCGCGCAGCACGGCGCGCACCGGCGAGGCGCAGGCGCCTTGCAGTTTGAGGGGCAGGGCGATGAGCTCATAGTCGCCTTCGGGAACGTCATCGAGCACGAGGTTTTCGAGCACGCGCAGCTCATGCCGCAAGAGTTGGGCGTGGCTGTCGAGTGTCTTGCTGCTTGCGGGATCGACCGACGGGGTGTCGAGCCCGATGAGGGTCACGCCCTGCGCGGCCAGCCAGCTCACCGTCGCGGGAGCGAACGCCGCGAAATCTTCCGACCAGATCGTCAGCGCGCGGTGGCGGGTGCGTACCAACACGCGCGGGGGCAGGTTTGCTGCGGCATGTTGCAGATGGGTGATGTCGATCAGCGCGCCGCAATTCAGGGCGTGAATCACCCGGCAGGGGCCCAGATAGGGCGCAAGACCCACTTCATCGATGCTCGCGCCGTCGTTCGCGTAGTGCAGCGGCGCGTCCGCATGCGCGCCAACGTGGGGCGAAAACCGCACGGCGCTGAGATTGACCGGGCAGCCGGGGCCGAGCCGCGCCGTCCACTCCAGGGAAAACGGCTCGTCGCCTGGAAACACCGGGGCGGAGGGCGAGACGGTCGGGGAAATGTCCCATACGCGGCTCATGGGCGGGCGGTTCATGGGCGGGCCTTCGCTCGGATTAGATAGTGGGTTGCGGATATTTGCAGCTTATCGGATCGTACGGGCTGATGCGCGCAGGATTTTCCCGCAATACGCCAAAATGGCGCGAGTTTTGCTGAAACCCTGCGCGAGTGCTGGCCTACAGTTTGTGCATTCCAAAAGCAGGAGACCACCGTATGAATTCCCTTTCCGCCTCGAATCCCATGGGCACCGACGGCTTCGAATTTGTCGAGTATGCCGCGCCGGAGCCCGAAAAGCTCGGCGCTCTGTTCGCCCAACTCGGCTTTCGCGCCGTGGCCCGCCATCGTCACAAGAACGTGACCTTGTGGCGCCAGGGCGGCATCAACTTCATCGTCAACGCCGAGCCAGACTCGTTCGCACAGCGCTTCGCCCGGCTGCACGGCCCCAGCATCTGCGCCATTGCCTTCCGCGTGCACGACGCCAACGCCGCCTACAAACGCGCTCTGGAACTGGGCGCCTGGGGCTTCGACAGCCGCAGCGGCCCGATGGAGCTGAACATCCCGGCGATCAAGGGCATCGGCGACAGCCTGATCTACTTCGTCGATCGCTGGCGCGGCAAGGATGGGCGCAACGGCGGCATCGGCGACATCTCGATTTACGACGTGGACTTTGAGCCAGTGAACGATGCTGCGGCGGAGCACG